>CALXMJ010000217.1 GCA_944389445.1 uncultured Victivallales bacterium
TTCGCAAAATATTGACGGATTTCATCCTTCTTCATAGGAAAGCTCCATGATATCTATATATCTATTTATTATCAATTATAGCAGAAAATGAAAAATTGTCAAGAGGCGGAAGATGGAAAATTTGACAAATGGATGTTTTTTTCCGGAAACGAGAGGAAGTCGGCATGAGATCAGGGGAGACTCCCCCGGAGAAACAGGATCCGTTTTTCTGAAAGCAAAAGAGAATCCGGAGCTGCGAAAGGCTCTCTGCGACTTCGTTCCGGATCGGAAGCGCGATGCAGGGCGGAGGATTCCTCCCGGGACCTTGCGAAGCATATCAAAAGCGAGGAAGTCCGCCTCCGGAAAATTTTCCGGGAAAACATCGTCTCAAACCTCTTTTGAGTTTATAATGCATGCGTTGCCGAAGCATGTGAGGCGCACGATGGAACATGACGATTCTCTTGGAGAATCCGGATTCTTCCGCAATTCTCCAGGAGAATCTTTTTCAGAGCGGGACTTTCAGAAAAGGATGCTCTGCTGTCCGGAACGCCGACGGCCTCTTCCAAAAACGGAACGAAAAATCGATTATTGTTATTTTGCGGAACGCTCTTCCATTTTCCGTCCGGATTTCTTACTTCGGAGACCAGTCTTTGTTGAAGCGCTGAAAGGTTGGCAGGGTCAGCGCCGCACCGGAAACATTGATTGCCGGGAAACTCTGCATTCCATGCAGAGAAGTATCCCGGGTTCCCCCCTCGCCCTTCATAAAGGAAACCAGTGTTTTGGCATCATTGTAATAATAGAAATTCCCATGTGCAATGTCACCCGCACGGTTTGTCGGGACCTGACAAAGAAAAAGCAGAGTTGACGGATTGGTGATACTCTTCAGACTCATTGGAGTCCAGATTGCCCCTCCCCCGCTGTTTCCCGGAATTGCCGGGAGCGGAATTCCTGCAAAGCCGCATACGCCGCCTTCCGCTCCGGCGGAATAGCCGTAGGTTCCCTTGCAAGGCCATTTCCCGTTCATCGGACAGATATTGGTAAAATCTTTCCGAAAATCATTATTATCGGCAAATAACCGAACGCCATACGGTTTCATAATGGAATAGTTGAAGATCCCCGGCAGTCCGGAGGGAAATTCCACCGGGAAAAATTCCTGATTGTCCCCTGCATAAGAAAACAGGGCAAAATGAAGGTGGCGCATGTTGTTCTTACAGGGGACAAGCTTTGCTTTTTTCAACGAGGACTGCAGAGCCGGAAGCAGAAGCGCCCCAAGGATTCCGATTACCGCAATCGTGACAAGAAGTTCCACCAGGGTGAATTTTGTTTGAAATGCTTTCATGAGAAATCCTCTCCTTCTTTTTCCGTTCGGACCTGCCGATTTATTTTTCCGGTTTGGTAAAAATCATGACGGGATACGCGTCCGGCCGCCCGGAGGCGTAGGGAAGCGGAACATTGGAAACTTTCTGAGGCGCGCCCTGATCCGGAACATCCCGGTCATAAATCTCAAAAGCGAATCCCGGAGCCGCCCCGCCCGCGCTCAACTGGATCGGCATCAGGTAACGGACCGGAAACACCGCATCATAGATCTGCTTGTTTCCTTCGGCTTTGAACCGGCAAGTGACACCGCTTTCAATCCGGTCTGCGACAAAACCGCAGCCGGCCCCGCCGGTAAGCTGGTGATCCGGAGCCAATCGCCGGTAAACAACCGCTTTTTCCTTCGAAACGGGAAGAAGTTCGTAGCTGAAGTCATTGGTGTCGAATCCTTGAACTCCGCGGGAGAAATTGAGTCTGCCGTCTCCGAAGGAATCAAAGAAAAGCTGGATGTTGTCATAATTCCAGCGCTGTCCCCACGGGGTCCGGGAATCCGGAAGAAGAAAGCGGTCATCCGTCACTTCAAAACGCAGATAAAGATTTTTCTCATTCCACGCGAGACGGCAGCTTGCGCTCAGATCGGACTCCCCTTTCCATTTGTGACCGGCCTTCATGACATGGAGATACGGAACTTTGACCGACGGGATGTCCTTCCAGTCGAAACCGTCTTTCACATGTCTGACAGCAATGGCAGCGGTCTCGAATGTTTCGTCAAATGTTTTCCCCTGATATCGAACGCGGATCGGAAGCTTGATCATAGCAAAGCGTTCCGTCGGAATCGCTGTCTTCAAGCGGAATGGGACCTTAAGGCTTCCTTTCGGTCCGAGCTGGATGGGTTTCCACTCACGATCCGTCAGAATTTCCGCCTTGACGGTGCGGGTCAGCGGATTGATAATCTGAACGTCCGCTTCTGCCGCATTTCGGAAAGTTGCGGAAAACTGAAGCGGAAGACGTGCGGCGGATGCAATCTCCGCATTCTCAATTGCCCCTGCGAGCAGTTCCGTCTCACCGGCCTTCATCCGGATGAAAACGGGAAATCCGCTTAACGGGATCCGATCTTTTCCATCTTTCCGCGGAACGGAACAGGAGTTGCCCATCATATCGAACCACTCGGCCGTTCTGCCCCGGAGATCCAGCGTCATTGAGGTTCCTCCGGCAATGCCGCGGTCAAAGCGTTCATCGAAATTCCAGATGGCAGCGACGGGACGTTTTTTCTCATCTTCAAAAAGATATGCCCGCGCCCCGGGTGCGAACCGGATATCCTTCCGGAAATCCGCATTTCCGAGAAGATCGACCAGAACCGCATTTGCCAGAGTCCAGGCGACCGGATGACGGTTGTCGATGCTGACCGGACACCAGGAGCAGTTGGCAATGACGCGGTCGGCATGCTTGTAATACACCAGCGTTTCGCGCAGAACCATGGCTGCGCCGATCCGCTCTCCCCAGCCGAGATCGTAGGAAGGAATCACAATTCGGGAGTATCCGTCTTTCTGCGCGACGCCCGACCAGGGATTGACATTCAGCAAATTGCGGATCATCGGATAATAATAACTGCCCTCTCCTATTTTGATTTTAATGTCCGGGTATCCGATTTCGGCAAGCGCCTTCAGAAAGGCAAGCAGATCTTCTTCGACATCCGGAGACTCGGGAAACGAGCGGTAGGTGTGAATATCGATCACCTTGAATCTGGTTTCCGGTTCCAGTTCCCGGCAGGCCTTGAGAATGCTGATGACATCGTTTCTGCCCTGCTGGAACATATTCCATGCGCCGTACGGATTGAAAACCGCGTCCGGGTTCGCACGCATGATTCCCCGGTTGATTGCAAGAATCAGTTTTGCATACTCTTTGTTTTTTCCGAGGACAAGAGTCCGGTAACGTCCCCGGGGTTCCGTCGGAAGAGACCAGAATGTCGTATACGGATTTGCCTTTGTCTGCTGATAAGCCATTTCTTCCATCCATTTCAGCAGTTCCGGCGGATACGCCTCCAGCGCTTCGATCGCTTTTCCGTTCCAACTCCACGGTTTTCCATTGATCTCATTTTTCCAGTTTTTCGACCAGATGACGCCGCCCCATAAATCGGAAAGTCCGTATTTTGCGATCCGTTCATACTCTTCCTTTGTCATGCGTTCCCCTTTCCGCGCGGTATCCCCGAGATAGGAAAGAGCCCCGATACCTGAATTCCGCAGAAGCTGCAGCTCATATTCCGGACTTCCCAGAAACGGTTTGGTTCCTCCATAGATAGATGTACTTTGAAGATTTTTATGTTTCTTTGTATTGTCTGCATAAGGGAATTGATAAAAACGCAAATAATCCGTATATTCCGGCAGGCCGTCCGGCCGAACCGTGACACAAAATAAATGGATGCCGTTCAAAAAAAGGGATGGATCGGAAAAAGGGATCTCCTGTTCTCCTTTTTCTCCGATTTTAAAGGGAACGGTTCCGGAAAAGAGTTTCCGGTCGAAAAAATCGGACACGCGGATCTCCAGTGTCCCGGTCTGCCCGACGGGACCGCGGACGGCAAGACGGACCTTGCTCTTTCTGCCTGCATCCGCCATTGGATTCTCCGGACTGTCCGACAGAATTTCCAGTCCCATCCGATTTCCCGCGTATTCCCCCGCTATACCCCCCTCTTCCAGCTGGAAATCATCCATCAGGAGATTGTTTTTCCCATGTTTTTCAAACCAGAGAGTCACTTCATGCATGGAGGGTTTTGTCCGGAAGGTCCCGGATACCCGCTGCCATTGCCGGTGCGGCGGTCTGGTTGTAAACGAAAAACGGTTCAGAAAAGAGGAGTATCCGTGAATGCCCCGCGGATGCACCCCGATGGTGGCGGGGTGGTCATCCAGGGACTTGATCCATACGCTGAGCGTGTATTCGGTATCCGGCTTCAGAACCACGCCGACCGAATAAAAGGTTCCGGTCGGACGCAGCGAAAATTTGCCGGAGTGAGCCTCTTTGTCATACAGAACGTTTGTGCAGTCCACTCCGACGGCCGTTTTGAAATAACGGAAGCCGGATTCCAGCGAGGGATTGATAAAGTAATTCCTTTTCTGATCGAACGCTGCCACATGAAAATTGTTTTCCTGCATGAAATCGACCCCGCCGACGGAATTTCCCTTCTTTTCAGTCATGAAACCGCTGCCGGGATCCAGCACAATAGTGAACGGGACGCCTTTCTTCTTGTTCAGTGCGATTTGAGTGGTATTCCTGCCCTTGTGGATCACCAGAAGAGTAATCTCCGGGGAAAACTCGAATGCGAACGATTGTGCCGCATTTCCGCAAGCGAATTCCAGACGCTTCGGTTTGGGAAAAACGTGTCCTTTTCCCCCGATGCCTCCGCCGGATTTCGGCAGAACCGCATTCACATATTCCTCCGCACTTTCCGGCAGCGGAATCGGCTCCCTGTCGTTAAAACGAATCGTTTTGCCTCGCAGGAACGCGGTCGGGATTTCAATTCCGAGGACCTCCTCTGTCAAGGGGGTGTTTCCGGAATCATACTGGAAAGTCATGGCGATTTTGCCGTCCGGAGTCAGCTTCACGGTCTGCCGGAAAACGCCCTTTCCCCCGCCCTTGATCTCAAACGGACATTCATTCCGGAGGATTTTTTCCGATTCCTGGAACCGGGTTGTAAACTGCTGGAAAGGCGCCCATTTCGGTGCGGGAGCAATTCTGCCGTTCATCTGGAACAACAGATTTCCCTTGTGGAAAAACTGGGTAAAGGCATATCCGCTTCCGATTCTCAGGAACTTGTCTCCGATCCGAACACCGGTCCGGTCCATTACCGGGACGGCTTTTTTCATATCCGCCGTTACTGCGGTTTCCGGGAACGGGACCGGGGGAATTTTCAGCTCCGCCCCGAATGCCGCCGCTGCGAGAGGCAATACGCCGACCCATGCTTTTTTCCAACTCATTGCGACCTCCTTGTTTTATTGTCTGCGGTCCGTTGCGGAATCCGCTTCCGCGTTAAACGGACGTTTCATTTTGTTATATTTTCCGGCAAGGGAAACCAGAGAGCGTCTCCGGTTTTCTCCGGAGGATATTTCATTCAATTCAGTTGGGCGATCCGGTTCCGAGAAGACGCCCTGCCAGGAGCTCCAGAAAGGCGCTTTTCTCTTTCCATTCGAGTGCAACATTGATTTCGTTCGGCGCGTTTTCATTCTCTCGCAGAACGGCATTCTCAAAAGAAAGACGGAGTTTCCGCATCTCCAGCAGTTCCCGCCGGGAAAGCGCCAGATAGACAGCCACCGTATCAAAGAGGGAAGATGTCCGCGGCGGAAGATTTACCTGATCGATTCTCTTTTTTTCGACAGACGCAAGCCACCAGCGGTATGATGTCATCAATTCGGCGATCAGGGGATCTTTCGATTGTTCCAGCGGAAGAAGCGCCGCGCGGGAGAAAACGATCTCTCCGCAGGTATCCAGCGGAGTGATCGTCATGGATCGCCATCTTGTCCGGTTGAATACCAGATCGGCGGATTCCTGATCGCACCACAGGTTCCACTCGGCACAGCGCCCTTTGCTCCCGTCGTACTGCCGGAACAGAGAACCGAACATGCCGACGAAGTCGATTCTGGATGCGATTTCCGGTTCCAGCCTCAATGCGTCGGCGATATTGGTCAGCGGCGCGATTGCAATTAAAGTGACGGGTTCCGGACTTTCCCTGACGGTCCGGACAATGGACTCCGCCGCATCCGGATAGTGTCCCGGCAGATCTCCGGTATGCTTCAGATAAGCATCCAGATGAAAGGCCATCTCCTTTGTCTGGTAACGGCGTCCGGCGGAAACAGGAATACCGGAACGTCCGGCCGCCGCGAGAAGACGGGAAACCACCATAGCTCGCAGCGTGGGCTCCCCTGTTGCCGCAGCAATCAGGCGCAAATCGCATTCCGGCGATCTCAAAAGCATTGCGATCGCCCATGAATCGTCGATATCCGATCCGGGGTCCGTATCCAGAATCACGGGAATGCGATGTTCCATTTTTCTCTGTCTCCTGCTGCTTTCACGGGTTGAAAATCTCTTGCCGTTTATTATATTATAAGAGATAATCCGCTAAAACACAAGGGGTGTTTCAGTTACATATTCTATGATTTAACAGCACAATCTAATGATGGACGCAAAGATCAGATTTTCCTATGCCGGCAGTTACCGCGAAACTTGGTTTCACGATATACACATAGCATCGCATGTGCATTCCGGCACGGAACTTGTACTGGTGACTCGGGGAGAATGTGTTTCGGAGTTTTCCAGCGGAGAACTTCTGCGGGGATCGGAAGACGATATTTTTATCATTCCGCCGGGAATCCGTCATGACCAGCGGGGACGCTGCATAACGCTGTATATGGAATTCGATCTGCCGGAACCCATGATCCCCGGGAAAGTGCAGATCACGAATATCGGAAACGATCCGCATTTGCAAAGCTGGATGAAATCCCTGCTTGAGCTGGGAGAAAAGGACCGGCCGCCGGAAACGCATCCGCTTGCCGCAGCAGTCTGGACCAGACTGTCATCGCATCTGGAGGCTCGGGAACAGAATCTTCCGGTCTATGTGCATCGGGCTCAGGATTTTATACGGGAACACTATTCCAATTCCCGAATCCTCGCCGAAGAAATTGCCTCTGCCGCCGGATGCTGTGTCAGCCATCTGGACATGTTGTTCCGGAAAACCCATGGATGCAGTATGATGCGCTGGCTGTATTCCTACCGGATGGAGCGTGCCAGAGTGATGCTGGAAAATCCATATTATTTTCTGGATGAAATTGCAGAGGCATGCGGATTCAGTTCTTCCAATTATTTCATCCGGGCATTCCGCAAAGTTCACGGGAAACCGCCGGGCGAGTTCCGAAGGCGGAAATCATCCGAAAGCCGGCCTTGAATCACGTCTCCTTCACGCAGGAAAAGAAGAAGGGGGAAGAGTCTCTTCCCTGTCTTGTCTCCTCATCAGGAACGCATGGTCAGGAGGTGGACCGGCTCTCGGCAGACGGCTCGCAATGGCAGATGTGAAAACGGGGAAGATCATTTCATCTATGGAATTCCAGTGAGGACATCGGCAAGGTTATCCTTTTTTGCAAACCCCGGAAGATTTTTCTCCCGATACTGTGTGGGGGTAAAACCTGTATATTTTTTGAAAATGCGGAAAAAGAAGAATTCATTTTCGAATCCGGTGTGCATGGCGATCTCTTTTATGGAGTAGCGAGTCCGGAGCAGAAGCATTTTCGCCTTGCTGATCCGCCGGATGGAAATATATTGCTTCGGGGGAAATCCTGTCGCTTTGCGGAATTGAGCGGAGAATTCCGGCCCGGAAAGCGAGGTCATTGCGCGCAGTTCGGAAATAACGAGCGGACGTTCCAGATTCCGGTCGATATGCTCCATGATCCTGGAAAACTGTCCCCCGTCAAAGTGCAGGCCATGGTTCCGGATGAAATCTTCCAGCAGAATTTCCAGAAGAGAGACAATTCTGTTCCGCAGAAAAAAGAGCCCGGAACAGGTCTGCGCGGAACGGAATGCGCGAATGATCTCCCGGAAGCGCGGACGGTAATTTTCAGGATCGACCGGCAGGAGAAAAGGCATCCCAAGACCTTGAATCCGTTCCAGGGAATCCGAAAAAAAGTGCAGCCAGTAATGGGCGGATGGCGCAATGCTCCGGACCCGGAAAGGAACATTCGCAGGCACCAGATACAGATATCCGGGCTCAACAGCCACTTCCTCATAGAGATACTGCAACCGGAATTCCCCTTTCAGCGGCAGATAGATTCTCCAATATGGATCTGCTGTAAATTGAACGTGATGCCTCCAGAGCGTCACTTGCGTTGACAGTCCGGCGGACAGCGGTTCCACATCCAGTTTGCTGATGAACCCGAGATACGGATGCGATACCAGATAGTAACAATGATGAGAGCTCACATTTCCCCCTTCCACACGGCCGTTTTTTGAAAAAAAGTATATAATATTCCTAAAATAACTGCATTTACAAAAAAATGCAAATAGTGTATAATAAAAACACGAACTTTTCACCAGGAGAGACAGAGAACATGGGAATAAAAAAACAGTATTTTACAATGTTGGAGCTTCTGATTGTGATCGCAATAATCTCCATTCTTTCTGCGATTCTGCTTCCCGGTCTGAATTCAGCCAGAAAAAAGGCGCAGTCGATCTCCTGCTGCACAAATCTGAAACAGATCAGTCTTGCCTGCAGCATGTATGTGAATGACAGCAACGGATATTTTCCGCCGCGGGGAACCGGCACAACACAGCATGTCTATCTGAAGGAATTCTATCATTACCTGTATTACCGTTTTATCGCGCCGGAGGAAAACATCTGGACCGTTCTTCCGAATCCCGCCCGGGGAGGAAAAGCGTCCGTGTTTCAGTGTCCCGCCTGGAGAGAGGATAATCTGAGCGGCATGGCCGCGACAAGTCTGAATCCAGCGCTCGGGTATATTGGCACGACCGCATCGGAGAATTCCCAGCGCGGAGCTTTTTTTCTGCCTCATCTGGGAACCAATCTCAACACGGTTCCCAGAAGTGCGGTCCGGGTGCTGCCGGGAAGTGTGCTTTTCTACGACCGGAAGATCAATTCGGATATCTGGCTCTATCAAAATTATACTCTTTACACCGTCTTGAAAAACGGGAAGGTGGAAGGCCCGCTTGCTCGTCACCCCGGTTTGACGGCGAATTATCTGTGTTTCGGCGGCAATGTCGTGACCCGGCGGGGCGCCTGGAGCACAACGGAAACCTCTCTGCCCGATCCCTCCGGTGTGGATGAGGAATGGTGCCTGAAATAAGCGGAAAAAACGTTACGCACAACCACAGGAGAATTTCAATGATGAAACAGATTTTGTCCGTCCTGCTCTGCCATGCCGCTCTCGTTTTTCTTCCGGCGGCGGAGAATCTTCCGCCGCTGCCGACGGGAAAAGCCGTTTTGAATGGCGATGCTCCGACCGGGAGTGTTCAGGAGGCGAAACCCGTCATGACGGGGGATGTCATCCGCTGTCTGAATAAAGAGTTTGTGATCCTTCCTCAAAAAGGAGCCTTTTACATCTCCGCCAACGGAGAAACTCTTCTGACCTACTACAACTCCTACACCGTAATTGATGCAAAAACGGGAAAACGCGACTGGACCTTCCCGAATGACGGACGCTTCTACGACAATGCCAAACAGAAGATCCGCAGGGAACAGAACCGTTATACCTATGACGCTTATATGAAATACGGCTCCCTGAACTGGCATCAGTACCACATGGAAATCGAACTTATGCCGGACGGACTGATCCGGATTCATACGGAAGCATTTCCATCCCCGGATGAAAGCATCGTGAAGGTTCATGTCGTCAACAATTTCATGCGGGCGGAAAAGGGAATGATTCAGGGAAAAAAATTTACGGTCAACGACACGAGCAGAATTCTCGATCCCGCAAGAAAAGAAGTGTTCTCTTCCGATCGACGCACCCGGAGCTTTCTCGGGATTTTTTATCACGGGGATCCCGCCAGGGAGATTCGGCTGACCGCCGACCGGTCCTCCGGATTCTCCGCCTTGACCGCCCGGGTCGTAAACAATTCCCTGATGCTGATGCTGAGCGGACAGAAAAAAACATGGTTCCTGGATTTGCGCAAAGGCGTCCTTTCCGAATCGTCCAAAGAGTTTCGCGGCGGCGTGGACTTCCGCAGGCTGGAAGGAATGGAAATGCCGGAACAGACCGGAAAAAATCTTTTCTTCAATCCCTCTTTCGAACAGGGACTGAAAGGATATTTCGTACGGCACCAAGGCTATTGTGTCGATCCGCTCAAATGGGAAACGGACTTCTATGCCGTGGACCGGAAGACGGTACTGTTCGGGAAACGCTCCCTGCGGATGTTTGCTCACCACAATCCGTCCGCCCGGAGGGAGTATCGGGAACTGCTGTATCCGCCGAATCTGGGAACAATGCCGGTGGTGCTCGAAAAAGGCAGATACACCGTCAGCTTTTTTTTAAGGGGAGAGAGTGATTCTCTTTATTTGAAAGCATGGTGTCCCGGTTTTCGTTATTCCTCCTCCTGGCTGCCGATTACAGGGAGCGCGAAGATTTCCGTTCCTGCGACACGGGAATGGAAGCGCCACAGTTTTACGTTCGAACTGAAGAATCCGGATCTCTTTACCATGCAGATGAACGCAGCGGGAGAGAAGGGAACCGGATTCCTCTGGATCGATGGACTTCAGCTGGAAAAAGGCGGAAGCCCGACCGCATTCGAATCCAAAATAGCAGAAGGGGAACTTCTGACTTCCGATCCGGAAAATTTGGTGGAAGCCGGGAAGAAAATCCATGCGAAACTCCGGATCACCACAAAACCGGAAGGAAAAGGAAATGTCCGGATCCGTGTCCGGAATTTCTACGGGGAATCCGTGTTCGACCAAACTTTTCCGTTCGCCGCGGACGCCTCCGGAGAGGCATGGCTTGATCTGCCTTTCGACAACGGAAAAATCGGAACCGGACTCTTCATCCTCCGAAAGGATTATCGTCTGGACAACGGGGAAAAAACGTTTGAACACGACCGCTTTGCAGTTGTCCGTTCTCTTTCCGGCCGGCACCGCTGGAAGGAAATTTTCGGCAATATCTATGCGCATGAACCGCAGAGGAGCGACCATATCCGCAGACTTCAGCGGTATATCAGGATCGGGATTCACAATGCCTATCACGTCTATGAGAACAGGGGGGAACGGGTCCACTACGAACGGTTCGGATTCGACCCGCCGGGACTTATGGCGGTCCGTTTTCAGGAGAACATCCGCAGGAACAACCGGACAGAGACCGTTTCTGCCGGATGGGGGATTCCGGCACCTTCCGCGGGTCCGGAAAATCGGATTCCGTCTCTCCGCAGCAATCTGAGTCTTCCCGGCGTCAAAGCGCTGATTCGAGACCACAAGACGGAAAAAGTCTCTCCTGACGATGCCTATTTCGCCCGTTTCCGGGAAGCGGTCAAAATCAGAACGCTGGCCAATATGCACATCCGGAAATGGGAATTCGAAAACGAGCTTTTTGCGGCGTTCGGCGTTTCGTGGTGGAGCGCCAGACAGGATCCGGATGAGGCGGCGGCTCTCTATGCGAAGTATCTCAAAGCCTATTATGAAGGGGTAAAAGAGGCAAATCCGAAGGCAATCGTCATGCAGGATGCGCCCTACAACATGTCTGACAGCGGCATCGAGGAAACCCGGCGTCTGCTCGAAGCATGCACCGCACTCGGGTTCCGGTTCGACGCCATTGCCCATCATATCTACCGCTATTCTCCGGAAGAACCCGATCTTGACGCGCACCTGGAACGGATGAAAGCCATCCTCCGGAAAAATGGATATCCGGAAAACACGCCGTTTCATTTCGGCGAAGGTATGCACTGGGGCCCCTATGAGATTCCCGCATGGGGATTGAAATGCTCCAAATGGGCTCATACACCGACAACCTGGCCTGCCAACATGGCGCTCTCCTATGACATGGGACAGACCGAACGCAAGAGTGCCGCGTGGCGCGCCAGAGCCTGGCTTGTCGCGCTGAAAAATGCGCCGCGGATTCTGCAGATGAATTCCGGGAACACCAACAATTTTGAACTGGATGTCATGCAGACGCCACGAGCATCGCAGCTGGTATCGAACACGCTGGGCAATCTGCTTGGCGATGCCGTTTTCCAGAAGGACATCCGTTTTGCACCGTTCATCCGGACATTCGTCTTCACCGATTCCGAAGAACGCCCGGTTGCCGCGGTCTGGTGCCACAAACAGGAAGTGGATGAGGGAAAAGAAGATGCCCCGGTTGCAGAGGCCGATTTCGGAGATTCGCTAGAATGTGTCGTCGATCTCATGAACCAGGAACGAGCGTTTTCCCGCGGACATTTGAAGTTTCCGGTGACGGGCGCTCCGCTTTTTCTGCGGGGAAGGAGAGGAACTCTGACTCAAATGGTCTCCGCGCTGTCTTCCGCAAAAGTCCGATCGGGAACGGGAATTGCCCCGGTCCAGCTCTCCGGCAATCCGGAAACTCCGGACCGGCTCCGAATTGAATTCAGAAATTTTCTTTCCGCTCCGTTTCACGGGACCCTTGAGGGGAAAAAAGTATCGGTTCCTCCGAACGGAATTTCCGATCTTGCGCTTCCGCTGCCGGGAATTCTCGCAAAGGAAAAGGAAACTGCTGTTCCGCTGCCTCTGATCCTGAAATCGGAGGAAGGCGGAGAGTTCCCGTTCGATCTTTCGTTCCGGGCATTGCTGGCGGGAAAAGTCGCGGACGATGTCACTCTGAAAACGATCCGCTGGACAGCCCTCCCCTCTGTTCCTCTGACAAATCGTGTCAGGAATCCGGGAGAAGGGTTTCGCGCCGCTTACCGGATCGCGTGGAATGCAAAGGGAATTTTTCTCTCAATCGAAGTCAAAGACAGGAAATTTTCTCACTATGAGTTTGCAATCACCGGCAACCGCTGGGATAACGACTGCGTGCAGATCTATTTCGACACTCGCGCGAACGCACGTTCCGGACAAAGCCGCGGCTACGATCAGGACGATTACGATTATGCCATTTATCCGGACCGGACGGGCAGCAGTTCCATCGTCTACCGCTCCCGCGCAGCGGACCGGCAGCTGACGCTCGGAGTCGATGCGCCTCCGGACAACACCGTGGCAAACGAAATCCCCTCCGAATTCCACCGTACCGGAGACGGCTATTGTTACCGGGTCTTTTTCCCGGAACAATTCCTGCGGCCGGCCGTTCTGGCAAAAGGACATGCCGTCGGAGTCGGCATCTGCGTAAACGATGCCAATGACGATTCCGTCACATCCTGGCTGAAGCGGCGCTGCGGTTCGCTCTCCAATGCGACACTCCCGGGATCAGACTGCTTTAACAAGCCGCATCTCTATCCGGTCGTACTTCTCTGGGAATGACAGGCGAGTCATTCCCCCCTTCCCTCACACATACAAGGAGGCATTCCCCAACCATCTTTTTCCTTATCGGAATTTTATGACATTTCCCGTCTTGGCAGATTCGATCATGGCAAGCTTATTCCCGCGTTCACTCCGTCCTCCGGACAGTTTCGGCGCTTCCGGATCGCCTTTCTTTGAAAGCCGATCCTCCAGCGTCAGTCAATTTTAATCCGTCATTCAAATATTCCTGATTTGCAATCACATTTCTTCATGCTATTTTATTCTTATTGACAGAATATGATACATTGTTGCATCTTATTGACTGTCAATTTATTAACATGGAGAAAAGTGTCACCTGTTTTTTACTGAAAAACAGAACCATTTATTCCCGCACATGACACTGACGGGTCTGTATTGAAGGCTACCGCCAAACATCCGTTTTGGATTTATTCTAAGGGATGGCTCTTGGTAGAGGATCTTCAATGTGGGATGAAAGTGATAACAAAAAATGGAGAGAAACTTTTTCTTAAACAAGTAAGTTTTGTGAAAACCCCGACTGTTATATACAATATAACAGTTGATAAATATTCAACTTATTTTGTTGGCGATAGTGGTATATATGTTCATAATAAGGCAATGAAAGCAGGTTCTCGACCAAGAAATAATCAAGCGCAAAATAAACAGTTCAGAGATGCTGTACGTGATGCTGGAGGGTTGACAAAAGAGCAACAACAACGGTTACATCGTGAAATCGGAAAAGAAAACTGGGGATATCACGAAATAAGACAACGGGTTATTGAAATAAAAAAAGGGATGTAAAAGGTTATGAATATAATAGATGCAGAAAAAATTATCAAGAACAATTTTTCAGGCAATATTTTTAATATGTTTTCGAATTACGGCTCTTTTATACAAATAGATTTTTCGGCAAGAGAAGCGAATGGAAATAATATATTTGTATATATGTGTACTTGGAATATATATCATAATGATATAGAGATACTCAACAGTAACGATGATAGAGCAAAATTTAGCCATATATTTGATGTTTTAGTTCATTGTGGTATATGCATGGTCGATTTTCTGTTTGATCCCATAAAACATAAGTTTACTTTTTATTTATGTAATAATTATTTTATAACACTTCTTCCAGACAACAACTCTCTTGATGATGATATGATTATTTTTTTTACGGAAACAAATTATGCGTTATGTTATAGTGTTCAAAAAGGATTTTACATAGGAAAGTAAATACTAATTAAAAATGCCCATATTCGTAGAACTTCAGTTTCATTTTCGAGGTGTCTATTAAAGATAACGTCCGAGAAATTGCGCACATTTTGAAAGAATGCTCTTGAAAAAAGCCTGTTTCCTGATAGATTATAAGTATCTGGAGATTGTGCCGACAGTAATCCCTTCCGCTTCAGTAGTGAATATTTCGATGAGGAAACGGCGCTTGTTTATTACAACTACCGTTACTACAATCCTGAACTTGGTCGCTGGATTTCCAGAGACCCCATCGAAGAGCAAGGCTGATTTAATCTTTATTGTATAATTGGAAATAATCCGCTGTTTGGGAGGGATGACCTTGGGCGTAGTTATACTCTAAAGGTTTGTCTTGCTTGTGCGGGGGATGTTGCAATTCCAGAACCATCGGATATTTTACCATATTAATGGGCTGCATGGCTTGCTGCAATAGGAGGAGCTGCGATAGTTGATGGAGTTATTATAACTGCTCATTATATTCGAGGTGAAAGAAGAAAAGCAGCAAAACCAGATGGAACAGGGAACCCTGATAAAGCAAAACGTAAAACAAGAGATCACCAAACGTAGAAAAAATTGCCTCCCGAAAAAGGCCCGAAACCACCACCGCCAGAACCTGAACTTATTCCCAAAAGGAGGAAAAAGTAATGAATATACGTGAAGAAATTAGAGCTGCGAGGGGGGGGGATATTGTAGCTCTGGAAAAAATCGCCTGGCGATATCATATAGGAGATGGAGT
>CALXMJ010000218.1 GCA_944389445.1 uncultured Victivallales bacterium
TCCCCTTTCTGGCACAACCGGATATAGTGCCGGACCTGCTCCACCGGCAGCCCGGTCGTGCGCAGGCAGTGCACCAGATGCAGCCAGGTTACTGCATAATCGGAAAACTGTCGTGCGTTGCCATCAGTTCGGTTCAAGCCGGGAATCAGACCGGCATTGTCATAATACCGGATCGTATAAGATGAGAGCCCCGTTATTTCGGAGACCTCCTTGACAGAATATTTAGGAGTACGGTCGTAGGATGGTTTGAACGGGCGGATCGGCGGTGTCATAAGCTGTTCTCCATGCGTTTTGATTCCTTAGAGTTTCTCTAACTATACAACAGAAAAGAAAAAATGCAACTTTCCGTTGAAAATTTCATGTCATCCGTCAGGGGAAAGGGAGCGGGGTACTATCCCTGCCCACCGAACTTCTCCCGAATCCGCTCGAGAAAGGCTTCGGCGGCTCTGGAAAAGACCTGATACTTTTTCCAGACGATGCTGGAACCGGATTCCAGCGTCGGATTCAACGGGCGGAAGCAGAGTTTGTCGCGCACCACATTTTTCGGTTCGAGAGTGAGCGCATTGCCCAGCCCCCTCTCCACCAGCAGCGAGGCGTTGTGGACCAGATTGTGCACCGCCACCACATTCAATTTGTCAAAATACCCTCCGAACCATTCAGCGTAAGGATTCCGGACGGATTTGTTGCGGAGGTCGCGCCTTGAGCAGATCAACGGAAGCCCCCTCAGATCATCCGGCGTGACGGAATCTTTTTCCGCCAGCGGGTTGTCCCGGCGCATCAGCACGCCCCATTTGTCTTTGACCGGCAGGGCGATGCTGTCATACTTGGCAATGTCGACCGGCTGAAGCAGAACGCCGAAGTCGAGCAATCCGTTGTCGAGACGTTCCATCACGTCTCCTGCGACTCCGGTATAGATGTGGTATCGAATATCCGGGTACGCCTCATGGAGTTCGGCGATCGCGTCGGCGACCAGGTTCATCGCGTCGGATTCTCCGCCGCCGATGTAGATGTCCCCGGCGATATTTTCTCCGATGGAGTTGAATTCGGCTTCGGTTTTCTGCACCATCGCCAGAATCTCCTCGGCGCGTTTGCGCAGAAGCATTCCCTCCGGCGTCAGCGTGATGTAGTGGGTTTCGCGATTCAGAAGTTTCTGACCGAGTTCCTCCTCCAGATCCATCAGCTGCCGTGAAAGGGTCGGCTGGGTGATATGAAGATACTTCGCCGCCCTGGTGAAGCTGTTTTCCCGCGCTACCGCCAGAAAATAACGTAACAGTCTGAGTTCCATAATGCAGTCTCCTTTCGGTCCGTGAAATACTATATCCTTTCAAACTATGCTTGTCAAGCATCAATTTTCATAGAAAGAAAGTATTTGCTATAATCATCTTTAACATTATATTGATTAACAGGAAACCAAAACAACCCAAGGAGGTGAACCGGGTGACTGAACCTGACAGAAAGACCGTTCTGCTCCTGCGCAATCTGAAAGACGCGGGCTGCAATGCGGCAATGGCGGAACAATTTCTGGCGTATGAGCGCGAGAAAAAGAACCAGGCACAGCGACGGCTCCTGCTCCGGCAGAGAGATTCGCTGCTCCGGGCCGTTCACGAAAATCAGGAGCGGATCGACTGTCTCGATTTCCTGCTGTATTCCGTGGAACAACAAATCAAATCTTCAAAAGGAGAGAAATGAAATGATCGGAAAGACGATGGTGTGTATGATGGCAGGCGCAATGTTCTCCATGTCCGGCTGTTCGGCAGAAGACGGATCCCCGGCTGCAAAAGTGACGGCGGAACCGGCAAAAGTGTTGATCGCGTATTATTCATGGAGCGGCAACACCCGCGCGGCGGCGGAACAGATTCAGAAGATCACCGGAGGGACGCTCTTTGAAATCAAGCCGGTAGAAGCGTATCCGACCGATTATCAGGAATGCGTCGATCAGGCGAAGAAGGAGTGCCGCTCCGGGTTCAAACCGGAACTCTCCACAAAAGTCGACGACATGCAGAAATACGACGTGATCTTCGTCGGCAGTCCGAACTGGTGGGGAACGATGGCTCCGCCGGTGGCAACGTTCCTGACGTCCTACGATCTCAAGGGCAAAACCGTGGTTCCGTTCTTCACCCACGGCGGAGGCGGCGTGCAGAATTGTGAACGTGACGTCCGCAAGCTCTGCAGCGGATCCAATCTGCCGCAGGCCGGAGTCTTTTCCGGTGGAAGCGTCAGACGCTCCGGTGACGCCATAGCAAACTGGGTCAGCAAAGTTGTAACCGTCAAAAAGTGAGGTGAGGTATGCATAAAATTGCATTGCTTGGAATTTTTCTCGCTCTCTTCTGTATCTGCAATCATACGGAGGCAAAGGACAAGATGAATGCTTTGAACACGAAAGAACAGAAAATCGTCAACATCGGCATGTATACTGCGCGCGGCGACATGCCGAATCTGAAAACAGCGCTGAATGAGGGTCTCGACGCCGGCTTGACCGTAAACGAAATCAAGGAAGTCTTGACTCAGCTCTATGCCTACTGCGGATTTCCCCGCAGCCTGAACGCGCTCGGCAACTTCATGGCACTGGTCAAGGAACGCGAGGCAAAAGGCATCAGGGATGCACAGGGAAAACTCCCCGGTCCGCTTCCGGCGGGAAAAAGCATCGACTTCGGAACAGTTAATCAAACAAAATTGACCGGGCGTCCGGTACAAGGTGCATTGTTTGAGTTTGCACCTGCAATTGATGAATATCTCAAGGCCCACCTGTTCGGCGACATTTTCGGGCGCGACAACCTCGACTGGAGAACCCGCGAAATCGCCACGATCGCCGCACTCGCCGCAATGCCGGGCGTGGAAAGCCAGTTGAACTCCCACATCGCCATCGGCAAACACAACGGTGTCACCGATGCGCAGGTCGCGGAAATTCTCTCAACTGTTCAGGAAAATTCTCTCGGCGTGCCGTACCTCAGTCCGTTTCCCGTCGGGAAAGAGAACACCGCCTACGCGAAATATTTCAGCGGTAAATCCTATCTCTCCCGTCTGACGAAAGACGACCGCCTGAATGTTCCGGTCGCCAACGTCACATTCGAGCCGGGATGCCGCAACAACTGGCACAGCCACACCGGAGGACAGATGCTGATCGCGGTCGGCGGAGTCGGCTACTATCAGGAGCGCGGCAAAGCGGCGCGGAAGCTGGTTCCCGGCGATGTGGTGGAAATTCCGCCGGATGTCGATCACTGGCACGGCGCGGCTCCCGATCAGTGGTTTTCGCACCTCGCGATCGAATGCAATCCGGAAAGCAACAAAAACACCTGGCTCGAACCGGT
>CALXMJ010000219.1 GCA_944389445.1 uncultured Victivallales bacterium
AAAGAAACACTCTTTTCGCTGGCACATGGAGCCGGACGCAAATGGACACGTCTGAGCACCCGCGCCCGGATTCGCGCAAAATACCGGGAGGAGGAACTGCTCCGCACCGCCATCGGCTCCCGGGTGCTCTGCCCGGATAAAGATCTTCTCTGCGAAGAAGCGCCCGACGCCTACAAAAACATCGACCGGGTCATTCAGGATCTCCGGGAATTCCAACTGATCGACGTTGTCGCCGCGTTCCGTCCGCTTTTCAACTGCAAACCGTGAGGTGTTTCATGGAGTGGAAATTTTTACAGATCTCTTCGGGGCAAGGCCCCGGAGAGTGCCGTCTGTTCGTGACTCTCCTTGCCGTTTTTCTCCGGCGGGAAGCTGAAAACAATAACCTCGAATGTGATTTCCTGGATGAACCCGGCAAACAGGGAAACGCCTCCATTCTGCTGCGGCTCCGAGGCGAAACGGCGGAAGCCTTCGCCCGGAGCTGGACCGGAACAATGCAATGGATTCAGCCAAGTCCCCTCCGGCCGCATCATCCGCGCAAGAACTGGTTTGCAGGAATCACGGAGGTCGAATTCGCCCCCGGCGAGGAATTTCACGATGCGGAGTTCCGAGTGGAAACACGACGCGCTTCCGGACACGGCGGACAGCATCTCAACAAAACCGATTCCGCCGTCCGGATCACCCATCTGCCCACCGGCGAAAGCGCCGAGGCATCGGAAGAACGCTCCCAGCTCCGCAACCGGGAGACAGCTCTTCTCCGTCTGATCCGGAAACTCCGGGAACGGGAACGAAAACGGGAACTCGACGGAAAACAGGCGCGCCGTCACGATCACTACACTCTGATCCGCGGGGCTCCGCGCCGGATCTTCACCGGCAGTCCGCTTAGGGAAATAGAAAAAGGAGCTGTTTCCCTGTCCGGCAATCCTTAGAAAAAGAAAAAACGGAGAGCACTCTCCGTACGACAGGTCCGCTCCGGAACCGTCAGGCACCATCCAGCGGAATTCCGGAGCGGATCTCTTCCCGTCTCACGACCACGAATTCCGCTTTTCCGCGGTACAGGCACCCCCGGCGGATGGAGAACCGGGGATGCCGCAGCAGAAAGCCGGTACCATTTCAGGCACCGGCCGCACAGAAATCTTTATTTGACCCGGCCCGTATAAGCATCCGCGCCGGAATTGTCGATGACATAGCGGAAGAACTTTTTCTCCGCCGCGGCGCGTGCCTTGTCCCAGGGACGCGGCTGTCCGCACAGCTGCACGGCCCACAGCTTCAGCTCCTTGCGGTGCCAGTTGACCATGCAGTTTGTACCCCATGCGCCGCCGTGACCGAACCAGGAATCCTCCTTGTCGACCTCCGGAGCACTGAGTCCGAGGGAATAACCGCCCATTCCTTTCGGACGGGTCGACTTTGCGAGAATATCTTTGACCGTCTTCTCCTTGAGAATTCTCACACCGTTCTCACCGACGCCGAGATTCATCAGCATCTTATAGAACTTGAGCTGATCGGTCGCGGTTGTCCAAAGGCCCGCGCCCGCCGAGGCAAAGACATGAGAATCATTGTAGGGACGCAGCTGCATAGTGTTCTGGCGGCGGTATTTTGCGGGAGCATCCTTTACGCAGTCATACATTTCGACCTGCGTTTCGAGCTGCTTGTCCGTCGGCCAGAACCAGGTGGAATTCATTTCGAGAGGATCGAGCACCCGTGCTTTCAGGAAGTCTTCCCAGCGCTGCCCCGTCACGACCTCGACAACCGCGGCACCGATATCAATACCGGTATTGGAATACTGCACCTTGGTGCCGGGTTCAAACATCAGCGGAGAAGCCGCGGCGATGGCAGCCGTCTGGCGAAGCGGCGCTCCGCCGCTCCATCCGCCGCCCTTGATGTTCCCCTGTTTCGCGGAAATCTCAAACGGGAACCCGCCGGTATGATTCATCACCATGCGGATGGTGAGAGTGTTTTTCGCCTTGACAAGAGTCTTCACTCCGTTTTTGGTGGATTTCAGAACCCAGAGAGTTTTGAACTCCGGCAGATATTTGGAAACAGGATCGTCCAGAGAAATCTTTCCCTCCTCCACGAGCATGGCGACGGTCACGCCGCAGAAGCCCTTGGTCTGCGAACACTGCATGTAAACATCATTCATTGTAATGGGACGCTTCGCCGCCACATCGGCATATCCGACGCAAGCGGTCTCCTGAATGCCGTTCTTATAAAAAACATTGATCGCTCCCGGGAGCTGTCCATTCTGGACATACGGCATCAAAGCATCCTTCGCAAATGTGGTTTTTGATTCTTCACAACCGGTTTTCCCCGATTGGCACCCTGCCATGACCGCCATGACACCGATCAGCATCAAACATTTTGCAAGCCGATTCATCTTTTTCTTTTTCCTTTCCTGAAAATTCAGACGACTGCCTTCTTTGTTTTTCCTTCCTGCGGACAAAACGATCCGTAAGAAATCATCTCCATTTCGTAAGATACCGTAGCTTTTTCAAATTGCAAATTCCGCATCTGCAAATCAGGAAAAGAACCATAATCGGTAAAAACAGGAACACCGGGAGAAAAACTCTCCGGATCAGATGCATTCCTCAACAAAGTTCAAAAAAAAACTGATTTTTTTTCAAAAAAGCTCTTGATTTTGGAAAAAAATGGAATATAATGGAATAAAATGGAACAACCCGGAGAAATCCTGATGCTTTCTTTTTGCGGAATCGACCAATGTTCCGTGGATGCCAACGGCAGAATAAAATTGAGTCCGCGGGTGATAGAGGATTTTGCCGCCAGAGGCGGAGAGGTTGTTCTGCACTGTCTTCCGGAGGGAGCAATCGCGGTTTATCCGGAGGATGTGTATCTGGCGATGAGGAAAAACGAGTCGAATCCGGCGGAGAAGGCCGCGGAGAGCATCGTCTTCCGCAGAACCCTCCGGAGATTCGGCGGCTGGAGCCAGTCGGAAAAGATATCGGCTCAGGGAAGGATAACCGTGCCGCAGATGTTCAAGGAACATGCCGGACTGAAAAACGGAGCGGACGTGATCGTTGCCGGAGTGGAAATCGGAGTCGAACTGTGGAGCGTCGAACGCTGGGAAGAGGAACAGCGCAGAATCGGCGAACACATGAGAAGAAAGAGCGAACAGGAAATGGAACAGGATCTTCTGTAAGATCCGGAAAACAGGAAAGCGAGGTCGGAAATGAGTGCATGGATAAAAAACCGGAAATTCCGTTACGCATTTTGTTTTGCCGTTCTGGCGCTTTCGCTCCTGCTGCTCGGCGCGGGACGCATGAACGGCGGAAAAAGAACGCTGTCCAGACGGGCGGCAAACATCTCCACCTGCCGGGACACCTGCGAACGTCTTCTGCCGGCACTTCCCGCCGGAGATCGTGCGGCATGGGACGCTCTGGTCCGGAAGTCGCCGGAACTGGCGCTTCGGATCGGCAGTGTCAATCTGCATGAACTCGGCCGCTGACCGGGCGGCGGGATCTCATGAATCCGGAAGCCGTCACTTCCGCTGAGCAGTTCCGCAGACGGAGCGGAATTCTGTTTCTGATTCTGATTGTCTGGGGCATTCTGGCGGCGGGTCACATTTTCTATTACTCCTGGTACCTTCGGGAAAAACTGCTCAAGGAAAGTCGGCATCTTGCATGGCGGGAAGGAGTTCTGCCGCCGGTCCGCGGCCGCATTCTCGCGCCCGGAGCCGGAGCGCTTGCATGGACCGAACTCACTCACGATCTGATTCTGCCGAAACCGTTCCCGCCGGCTCCGCGGATCGAGACTCTGATTCGCGAACTTGCCGCGCTGCTGCCGGGTCTTGTCCCGGAAAAACACGGAGAGTTCCTCCTGCTGAAACAGAATATTTCCCCGAAAGAAATCCTGATTATTGAAAAATACCTTTCGCGTCATCCCGAGTTGTCGGTTGTTCCCCGGATGGTCCGCCGGATCGCGGATCGACCCGGCGTCCGGGAACTGGTGGGAGAAACGACAGCGGAAGCGGAAAGCCCGGCTTTGAAGGGAATCAGCGGACTGGAACGGAAATATGATTCCGAGCTTGCCGGGAAAGCGGGCAAGTTCCGGGTCATGCTGGACCGGCGCGGCAACTGGGTCTCCGGAACGGTTGAAATCATCGTTTCTCCGGAAAACGGAAAGGATGTAGTCCTGCCGTCTCCCGTCGAAGGTCTGCTGAAAGAAGGAGGAGTCCGCCGATGAAGTTCCGGAACCAGTCGTTTCTGAATGCTGCTGTTGCGCTTTCGATTCTTGGGCTCGGGGGGTGTCTGGCGATTTACAGTGCGCGTTCCTTCGGAGAAGATCCGTTTTATTTTGTTTTCCGCCAGCTGCTCTGGCTGGGAAGCGGAGTCATCTTCTTTCTTCTGCTGGCAGGAATTCCATTCCGGTATTATGAAAAATATGCGTGGCAGCTTGCCGGTCTCTCCTTTTTCACTCTGCTTCTTGTTCTTGTCATCGGGACAGAGATCAACGGGATGCGCGGCTGGTTTTCCATCGGGGGGATATTTCTGATCCAGCCTTCGCAACTGCCAAAGG
>CALXMJ010000220.1 GCA_944389445.1 uncultured Victivallales bacterium
CGCATATATCCGGCAGCTGAAACGGATGGCATCGGATCTTGCGGGGTATCCGCGGGAACACACGATTGCCTTTTCCGTCATCCGCGACCACCGCATGGAGGGGATCGCACACAAAGGGTTCCGGGAAAAGCAGTTGAAGTTCGGGCGGTATGATTTTCATCTGTTCGACACGGTGGCGGGAATCGTTTTTTTCGCATTTCTGCCGGAGAAGGAACAGAAGGAACTGATGGAATGGAACAAGGACGCCCCGGAATTCAAACCGTGCTGGGGAACAGAGGAACGCCTGTGGAAAGCGGTGGAACTCTGTCGGGAAAACGGTTATTCCCTGCATCCGATGGACAAACCGGAATTTGCCAGAATCGGAGTTCCCGTCTTTGCCGACGGCAGGCTTTTCGGGGCTCTGACCTGGGGATGGACCCCACCGGAAAAACAGGAGATCGAAAGAGTCATCCGGCGTCTTCGGAACCTGCCGGAACTCTCTGCGGAAATCACGCTTGAACCGACTCCGATTCAGGCTTAAAACAGACAGAATAAAAAGGGAACAGAAATGGATTTTGAAGTGAATTATGATGTCGCCGTGGTCGGCGGAGGCATCGCGGGCGTCGCGGCGGCATTGCAGGCGGCGCGGTCGGGAAAGAAAACGGTCCTCGTGGAAAAGACGATTCTGCTCGGCGGACTCGCCACGACCGGACTCGTCTACATCTATCTGCCCCTCTGCGACGGCAACGGCCGTCAGGTAATCTTCGGAATTTCCGAAGAACTCATCCGCAGAAGCATCCAGTACGGCCCGGGAGACATTCCGGAGAACTGGCAGCAGGGGAAAAACGCCAGAGAAGAGGAACGCTTCCGCTGCATTTTCTCGCCTGCGTCATTCATGCTGGCTCTGGATGAAGCCGTGCAGGAGGCCGGAATCGACGTCTGGTTCGACACTCTCGTATGCGGAGCGGAAGTCAACGGGAACCGTCTTACCGGCGCAGTTGTGGAAAACGAAAGCGGACGAGGCGTCATCCATGCAAAGCGCTTTGTGGATGCCAGCGGCAGTTCCATTCTCGCGCGCCGCGCCGGAGTTCCGTGTCTCGACGCAAACAATTACCTTTCCATCTGGTCGCTGGAGTACCGGCAGGATGCCGATCCGGAAGGCAGGAATCTCAGCAGAGGTGTCACGATGTGTTTCGGCGGAGCCTGGGCCAACGGAGAAACATCCATGACGGATCAGGAACTTGCCCGCGTCGGACTCACCCGCGAAATTCTGCGCAGCGGGCCCTATCGTGGAATCTCCGGGGAAAAAGTCTCCGAATTCGTACTGCATACCCGAAACTGTCTCCGGGAACATTATCGGACAAACTATGAGTCCGGAAAATACGACCGCAAATCAAATTTTCCGCTGAAACTCCCGGCAATGCCCCAGTTCCGCAAAATTTACTGCATCAAAGGCGAATACGTCCTCAAGGATAACGAGCATGCAACCTTCTTCGAAGATTCCATCGGACTGCTCGCGGACTGGAGAAAAGCCGGTTTCGTCTGGGAAATTCCATACCGGACCCTCTATCCGGAAAACCGGCTCGGCGGACTGCTCGCCGCAGGACGCTGCTCCGCCGCCAGCGGCGACGCATGGGAGGTCACCCGGGTTATCCCCTCCGCAGCCATGACAGGACAGGTCGCCGGACTCGCCGCGTCTCTCTCCATTGAGAAAGGAGTCGAACCGCCCGATCTGGATGTCCGGCTCCTGCAATCTGAACTCCGCAAACTCGGATTCCCCATCCATCTTGCGGATGTCGGACTTTAAATGACCCTCGCGAAGTTGCACTTCTCCTGTACCGCCCTGCGGGAACGGGAAGTGTAATTTCACGTAAAAACATGTTTGATTCCTCAGGATATCCAGTCACACCTGCCCTCTCCCCTTTTTCGAGCCGCCCGATCCGGGACCGGATTGGAAAATTCAGCCCTTTTTGACGGAACCTGTTCCAAATCAGCCCCTTTTCCTTGAAAAAATACATTTTTTTTGCTTTTGCCGCTTGCAAAGTTGTAAATTCCGGTTTAATTTAGTTTACAAAGAAAGAAACTCCGGGGGCCCGGCCGCTCCGTTCGATGCGGCGGGAATGGAGGAGCAAAAAAGCAGGGGGGGGTGCAGTCATGAAAGGGCTGACAGCAAAGCAGCGCGATATTCTTGCCTATATTGAAGATTTTATCTCAACGGAGGGGATGTCTCCGACCGTCTACGAGATCGCCGGCTATTTCAAAATCAAGACATCGACCGTTTTTGCGCATTTGAGGGCGCTCCAGAAAAAAAATTGCATCAGCAGGAGCTCCAAAGCCCGCAGCATTGCCCTGACAGGACAAAAAAGGAAGTGGCGCCATCCGGCCGGGCTCCGCGCGATCCCGGTCTACGACGAAATGAACGGCGGCACCTCCCGCTATACGGGAGCGCAGAAGGAACTTTACTGCGACGCCTCGCTGTTCGAAAAAACTCTTCACTCCGACTGCCGGGACCTCTATGCCCTCCGCATTCACGGCAGCGAAATGAAGGAGTTCGGCATTCTCGACGGAGACATCGCTATTGTAAAACGCCATCCGGATTCCGTGAAACAGGGAGATATTCTCGTCACAATCGAAAACGGGGAATCAAGATTGAAGAGCTGCGCAGACGTTGAAAAAGACCATTTTTCTCTCATCGACGCGAACGGGAAAATCGAAGAACGTCCCCTTAAAGAACTCTCCCTGACAGGAGTCGTTGTCGGCGTTCAGAGAGCACTCTGAGCAATTCAGCTCTTGAGAAGCGGGACCTTGATTGGAATCTGTTCCGGAGGAAGCGTCTTGTCTTTAATCAGCTGGAATACCCTGTCCACCGCTGCCGAGGCGTAGTCCTGAATCGGCGGATCGTATGACCAGCCGCCCGGGACCGGGATGTTTTCCCGGTAAATTCCGTTGTTGACCAGACGGCATTTCTCCCTCCGGTCAATCCCCAGCGAATCGAAAATATCCAGAATTTTGTCCACCAGGAACAAAGGATTGACCACGGCATCCACGGGAACCCCAAGTTCCAGAAATTCCCTCAGACGGGCCAGACTGCTTTCACAGCCAGCCAGGAAAAGTTTCTCGTTCAGCGGATGCCCCGCTTCCGCAAAAGTCCTGAGAAGAGAACCGCGCGCAGCATTCCACGGTTTGCGGTCCGCCAGGAAAACGACATTCCGACGGTTTTCCGCAAGAAGACGGTTCGCAATCTCCGCCCCGAGGGCATCCATGTCAAAATAGACGCAGTCGCATCCGGGGAGCGGCTCGCTCTTCATGACGACCACAGGCAGACCGTGCCGGCGCAGGGCAAGAATCGTTTTCGCCTCGACAGACGGACCCTCCCAGATCAGTCCGTCCAGATCCTCCGCAAGAATCTCCTTTACGATTTTTTCGTGATTCGTCGAGGTCAGATTGATGATATGCAGAACCGCAGGACGGTGTATCACCTGTTCCAGCACCCGGGCAAGCACCGCGCCGAAAAAGATTTCGTAATGCACGACCATGCCATCCCCGAAAATAATGCCGATGATCGGCATTCCGTCCATGTTTCCCCCCTTCTGGTTTCCCTCGATGTTGGGGTTGATGAACGAGCCGATCCCGGGACGGCCGATGACGTAGCCGTCATCGGTCAGCGTCTTCATCGCCTTGCTGACGGTTGGCCGACTGCACCCGAACTGTTTTGCCAGTTCCTGGGCAGTCGGAAGCTGGAGCGCTTTTCCTCCGGCCCGGTGAATCCGGTTCAGCACATAGCGCCGAATTTTCATATATTCCGCTGAAAAAGCTGTTCTTCCTGCCATAGTCCTGAAAAATTCCCACTGAGTCGGTTTTCTCTTATGCGTTAATAAGATAAAACCGGGATTTAATTTTGCAAGTCTTAAACCTTATTTTTCCGCGAGCTCGAAAAAGACCGCCGGACCGCCGGGCAATTTCGACGTATCAGCACGAAGGAAGAGAACGCCATCTTTCGCTGTAACGGGAATCTCCCCCTGCCGTCTGCCGTTGAGATCGACGGCGAACGCCTTCATGCGGGAAGCATTTCTGTTCCTGACAGCAACGGAAAAAACACCCGTCTCATAGAGGATCGGCGTTTTTCCGAGTTTCTGCATCACGCGGCGGGTGGAGTCGTTGAAGACCATGCCGGTATTCAGTGCGTCGGTGGCATAGACAACCATCAGATGTTTCGAGTTTTCCAGATCGGGCGCATTGTCGATCGACACGACCGCGAGATTCCCGTTCCGGCTCATCTCCCTGATTTCAAACGACGGCAGTTTCACCGTGGTTCCCGCCAGGGCGCAGACTCCCTGAAGACGTTTCGTATTGATGCTCATGAAGCTCTTCTTTGCGTTGAGAAGCAGTTCCCCGGTACCGCTTTCAAAGATTTCTTCAGACGCATTGGTCCGGTTGGATGCGGGAAGCAGACCGCGTTTCTTCAGATCGCGCACCAGAGCATCCAGATCGAACACGGATTTCCCGCCGTCGAGAATGCTGGAGAAGCCGGCGGTTCCGAGCGCCGAGATCAAAACCGCGCTGCCGCCGGTCCGCTTGAGCATCAGCTCGTTTTTGCGGGCGGGGAAAACGGCTTTTCCGTCTCTGGAGTTTTCCACGGAGAAGCGTCCGAGGAGCAGAAGACGCGTCTGTTCGGAACCGAGGCCCCAGCGATAGGCGTAGTTTTCGAGCACTTCCGGTTCGTTCAGGACCACGCGGAATGCCAAATTTCCTTCTCTCACATCCCCTCTGGCATAGATGAAGTAGGCAAGGAATTCGCAGGCATACATGACTGGATCGTGGGTCCCCCCGAACGGATGAAGTTTCGCTCCGTGCGGACCATACACCTGACTGATAAACGAGGTGATCCCGTCAATTCCCTGAAGCGCCGCATAGCCGTCGGTTATAAACGCCTGTTCATACCTGTAGCGGTTCCAGAAAACATGGCCGTGTTCCGTAATGACATAGGGCTTGCCGGGCATCTGGTATGCATAGAAACCACGCGCGACATTTGCGGCACTGGCAATGGAACTGCTCTGGTCGATTGTCGATCCCGGCTGAATATAGTTGCTCGGATGGGCATGATAGGAGTTCATGGCAACGAACTCCGCCGGCTCTCTCGCCATCACATACTGAATGGATTTGCCCATATTGAAGTTTGTGACAGGCCCCTTCCAGCCGATCTCCCGCAGATAGGAATGATAGAACTCGAAAATCTCACGTTCCATCATACGGGTGAATTCATAGGAGTCGCGTCCGCGGGGAGAGGTTTCCATCATGTCGGAGCCGCGGAAAACGGGAAGATCATCAAAATTTCTCCAGTTGTTTTTCACGTTCCATGCGGCTTTGAGCTTCGCAATGTTTCCGTATTTTTTCCGGAGGAACGCCTTCCAGCGGGGCATCGCCTGGGGAATCTCTTTTGCAGTACTGAAAATAAACTCCTGCTCGTTGAAGCCGACAAGACAGACCAGAACAGGATCGTCGATCAGACGCATCTTCGTATAAGGATTCACGGTCAGGAGCACTTTGCGGGCCCCGGCCTTCCAGTTTTCCTTGATGTCCTGATCGAAATAGATGAATTTTTTGGCATCCTTGTGATCCTTCCGCCATGTCCAGTCCGCCCAGGTGATACCGGGATAATATCCAAGATGGCTTGCGGCCACGTCAAGATTCAGATAAATGCCGTTGTCCTTCATACATTTGATCGCATAGAAGAAATTGTCGAACACATCCTCGGGGAAATCAAGGCCCTTCTGCTCCGCAAGTTCCCCTTCAATCATGTGCATGCGCAGCATGTTGTAACCCTTGTGACGGAACGTAAGCACCATGTCGCGGATTCTGTTTTTATGATCCCCGGCGGATTTGGAATACAGGAAATCACAGTAGACCCGTTTTCCGGCGCTGCTGTTCGGCTGGACAAAAGTGTTCGGGAAAAGAGCGGAAAAGAAACGAACCGGCTTCCCAGGATCCTTCTCGAACGCGAATTTGCCGTCCTTGTTGACGATCACGCGGCCGAATGTCCCCGCAGGCTCCCGCTTTGCATTTCCAAGATCAAGCGCCGAACCGGGAATGACGCCGAAAAACTTCGGAAAGGGGAAATTTTTCCAGACAGCATTCTCCTGCATGGTCTCAATTTCCGCTTTCGGAAACTCATAGGCATTGAAGGAGAGTGTCGCCGCCAGAACGATCCAGACGGACGTTTCGGAACGGGGAACAAAACGGATGGACCGGATCGCTCCGATCTCCGGCTTCAGCGGAAACACCGAGGCAAACACCCCGACAATCCCCCCGCTCGCATTCGTCCAGATCGAAGCCGGATGCGCATTCGCCCCCGGCTTCGCCAGCCACCAGTCGTTGACATCGCGTCCGCCCTTTACCTCGATCACCTGTTTCTTTCCGTTTTTCCCGGTTACTTCGATCGTGCCGATCAGGTCCTTTGATCCGTAGGTAAGTGTATGAAGGAGATAGAGATAGCGTCCATCCGCCGAAATTCCGCTCAAATCCAGCACCGCTTCCGGAAGCCCCTGCAGGAAATTGCTGGATTTGAACGCCATTACGCTTTTTCCGTTGTTCTTCGCCGGATCGACCGCCTTGAATGGAACATTGGCATAGCGCTTCTGTGTGAAAACAAACTTCCGGGCGTCGTTGTCAGGCCCCTGATCGGACCATCCGCCTTTGCCGTCGCCGGCTTTCGGATCGGCATAGCCCATGTTCATCAGCGAGGAAAGGTCCAGCAGAGTGTCAAGGATTTCCAGTTTGAGATTCCGGAACAGAATCGTTCCGGCGGCCCGTTCGGTACCAAGCGCAAAATCGGCTTTATCGCAGTCGCGCGGAACGGTGAACTCAAATGAAAAGGTTTTCCAGTCGTAGGTCCCTGTTTCCGGGTTCTGCTGCGGATAGAAGGTCTCCTTCGGTGTACGGAGCGTGAACATGAATTTGCCGCCGGTTTTCGTGTCGCCGACCGGATTCAGCCCCACCGCTTTTGCTTCAACAGAAACACGAATGCGCTTTCCCTGAAGAGGTTTCGCAGGAATTCCCCGAATCACCCCCCGGAAATTTCCTTTTGCCGCTTTCGGAGCGCGAATCTCAATACCGGTCCCGACCAGCGCCTTTGCCTTCGTCCCCGGCGCAACCCACCAGTTTTCCATAGAATTTGTCCGGTTCAGCGGATTGAAATAGTGAGCATTGACTTTCGGTGAGGATGCCATAATTTCCACTTTGAGGTTCCGGAAGAGAATCTTGCCGGAAGCATGTTCGATTCCGAGCCCGAAATCAACCTTGTCACAATCCTGCGGGACATCAAAATCCAGAGAATAGGTTTTCCAGTCATAACTTCCGAGATCCGGATTCTTCTGCGGATAGAACGTCTCCTTCGGGGCCCGGACCGTGAACATGAATTTACCGCCGGTTTTCGTATCGCCGACAGGCTGAAGGTTTTCCGCCTTTGCCTCAACCGACACTCTCACAAATTTTCCACGCAGCGGTTCTGCCGGAATTCCGCGAATCACGCCCTGAAATTTACCTTTGGCTTCTTTGGAGGCAATGATTTCAATGCCGTTTCCCGGCAAAGCCTTCGCCGTGGTTCCGGGAGCAACCCACCAATGCTTCAGCGAATCCGCCTGATTCAGGGGATTCGCATAGTGCACATCGGCAGCCGAGGCGCAGATTCCCAGCGCACACAAAACCGTCAGACAGAACTGTTTCATAGTAAACTCCTCTCTATTGATTAATTATCATATGCTATGTATTGTCTCATATTCAAATTGCCGGTACTCCACATATTCGCGGAATTATACGGATTCAACGTTGCGGAAGTCTTGGTCTCGACATGACCGTCAAAAAAGGTGACATTGGAAGCCATATTGTTCTGATGACGGTAAGCAATGACGTGCTCGCTCGGATTCAGATTGGAAAAATCATAGGAAAGATAGGAAGACGGCAGGAAATCTTCTTCTCTCCAGACTCCCGGCACCTCGCCCCCGCAAACACCTTCCATAAAGATAATCTTTCGTGAAGAATTCCGGATTTTCGACAATTTATAGCAATTGACTCCGACATCGAAACTCGTATTCATCATAGCATAGGTCTGACCGGCATCCTTGAAAAGCCCGCCCTTGCGAACATTCGGAGCTTTTGTTTCCGGACAAAGAAACGCCGAGGTCCAGAAAGAGAGCCCCCAATCGCTTCCTTCCGCTTCAACGCCGTACGTTTTAACCCCGACACAGGAGAGGTAATGAGTATTCAGATACCAGCGATGGTTGGGATTTCCCGGAACCGACATCACGAATATTACCCACTGATCATCGCTGTCAGACGCATAAGTCAAACCACCCAGTCCCAGCTGCTTCATGGAACTGGTACACGAAATCTGACGTGCCTTCGCCCTTGAGGAATTCAGCGCAGGAAGAAGAATTCCTGCCAGAATCGCAATAATCGCAATCACGACCAGGAGCTCTATCAATGTAAAATTCAACCTTTTTGTGCCCATTTTTTCCTCCATATGTTTACAATAGTTATCAAATGTTCCATTGCATTTACATTCTGTAATATATTATACAACATTCGACTTTTTTTGTCAACCCCCTGTTTTCCGGAAAAAGAAAAATATCCGGGATTTTTTTTCGGAAAAGGCAGCGGGATATAAAAAGATTTCCTTGAAATCCAAGCATTTATGTTCCTTGAGGAAATTCATCCTGAAGAAAAACAATCCGCAGGTGTCCTCCGGGAAAAGAAAGGAGCTCTTCCATCAAAGAGCGCTGCAGGTATCTGTCAGCAGATCAATCCGGTTAGTCAGGATTCCGGAAGCGCCAAGGGCGATGAGGTTCCGATTTTCGATATCCGTATCGGAAAAGAATACGTTCGCATACATACCGAGCTCTCTTGCACAAGAGAAGGTGTCCGGATGCAGATGGTCATGCACCGGCTGAAAGAAACGGCATCCGGCCGCATGGCATTTCCGAATCTCCTCCGGAAACGCCCGGAGATCCCACGGGCCGAGAATGGCCACTTCCACATCCGGATCGATTTCCCGGACAGTTCTCAAGGCATCCCATCCGATCGCCAGGAATCCCCGGTCGAACATCTCATACTCCCGGTAAAGGGAACAGATCGTTTTCAACCCGGCGGGCGAGATGTCATAAACCTGGATATTCATGCAGCAGAGATCGCGGAATTCCGCGAGAACCTCCTCAAAGGAAGGGATCTTCAGCTCCGCATAGACGGGGCCCCCGTTCCGGCAGGAGAAATTGAACTTGCGCAGCTCCCGGAACAAATAGTCAGCGGGAGTACCCTTTCCGTTTGAAGTCCGGTCAATGGACGGATCGTGAAGGAGGACAGGAATGCCGTCTCCGGTAAGGCGGAGATCGAATTCAATCATATCCGCACCGAGATCAACAGCTTTTCTCATGGCGAGAAGCGTATTTTCCGGATACAAACCGCTTGCGCCGCGATGGGCGATACGAACCGGTCGAACCCGGTCCAGACTCTGGTACAATGCCGTAAGCGAAACTGTTCTTGACCCCATAGCCGCACACTCTCCTTCGATTCGGGATGCCCCCGGTTCCGGATACTCTATCACATTTTCCCGCTGTTTTCCAGCGGCGAGTTCCGATCTCTGTCATTTTTCTGTTTCCACGATTGAAAAAATCCACTCCCGACTGTACATTTCAAAAAACAGCCGGGCCGGATCATTGAGAAAAGGAAAACCGGAAGAGAGGGCGCCAAATTGGAAAACGATGAAAACAGAAAAACATTCGGAGAATTTCTGAAAGTGCTTTTCCTGCGGAACCGCCTCAAGCAGGCGGCGGTGGCATCCCATCTGAACATCTCCCGGCAGAGACTCGGCCTTGTCTGTGCGGGGAAAACACCTCTGCCGGGCCGACTGTTCCACCTGATCCACGATCTGCTGAGGGACAACGGAGCCAGAGAAAAGGATCTGAATGAATTATCCCGTCTGTTCGTGGAATCGAAAGTTTCCATTCCCGCCTCCATGCTGGGCAATCCGGACGAGCTGTTCAAGACGGCAACCGAGCTGCGGGATTATATGGATCTGGAAAAGGCGCTGGCGAAATGTCTTGACATCGCCTCCCAAGAACGGAACTTCGACACCATCATGAACGAGCTTGTGGAAATTGTAGGCACCCGGACGGGCAGTCATTTCTGCGCGATCTACCAGTATGAAAACAACTATTCCTGCGCCCGGAAAATCTATGAGTGGCACAGCGGGACCTGTCTGTTTGATCCGGAACGCTTCCGGAAGGTGCCATCCTCGCCGCAGTCCGAATGGCTGGAACAGTTCCGGAAGAAACGCGTCATCAACATTTTCAATCCCGGCCGCCCCCGTTTTCCGCTGGAACACCCGATTCTGGTTCCCGACGTCAAAGCGGTTCTCTGTTCCGGGATCTGGTTCAACGGTCAGGTCAGCGGGGTGATGATGGCCGCAAAACTCAAGCAGATACGGAAATATCCGGAGATTGAAGAGCGGCTGATCCGGAAAGTCTGCACCATCATTCAGCTGGTGATGGAACGCCGCCATTTCGACTCCGATCCGCTTCTCGCGGGGAAACTCTGTCTTACCGATACGATTGTTGCTCCGCCTCTGATGCTGTTCAATCCGGCGGGCGAGCTCTGCTCCCTGACAAAATCCTGCTGCGAACTGCTGAATCTCTCGGAAGAGGAGGCGATCAACTCCCGGATCTGGGAAAAGATCTGCGCGGGAAACCCGGAAGTGCCATCCCCTCTGGATGCGTGTCTTCGCGGAAAAAGCCCGGTAAACGCGCCGATGACCTATAACAACCGACGGTATATGTTTTCCGCGCTGCCTCTTTTCGACCGGTTCGGCAACATCCGGAACGTCACGGTTGCCTGGCTGGAATTTCCGGAACGGAAAAGTTCGGAAGCATAGGCAGACGCCCTCTTCCGAAATATTTTTTCACAAAAAATC
>CALXMJ010000221.1 GCA_944389445.1 uncultured Victivallales bacterium
GATCGGCGGGGATCCTTGTGTTGCCGTTCAAGAAATGATTGGTGACAATACTTCCCCTATAGCCTTTTGCATGGTATTCCTCCACTATTTCAGCGGCGGACTGAGGGGAGCATTTGCTCGCTTCCGACGTATGAACATGAACATCATACAGAAACATCCGAACCTCCTTCTGCTCAAAGCGCAGGTGCAACGCCGTTGTCGAAGCGGAAGCCGAACATGAGCGGATCATAATCGGCGTTTCCTCCGGGGAAATAAATGGAGCGGTCTCCTTCCGCAAGTCTGCGGACGAGAAATGCCGCATAGGAAAGGCTGCCCGCATGACCGTCGCCGAAGACTATCTGTGCGCGTCCCCGGGAAAGGACCGGAGAATTCAGCGTTTCCACTGTGGAACGCATATCCATGTCTCCGTGCCGGAAACTGAATTCGGTCGGTCCATCCAGCAGACCGTTCTGCACCTGATTGCTGTCGCCTGCCACGATGACGGCGGAGGGAGTGCGCATGGAGCTGGTCTTATGCAGGAACGCGCGCCATTTCGAGGTGGATGTGAAATCTCCCATCAGGCACCAGTTGCCGCCGAACATGGAGTAGGCGAACCCGGTATTCTTATTGCCGGTCAGCTTCCGGATGTCGGTGTCGCAGATGAAGGTTCCTTTGTGAACCGGGGTTTCCGAACTTCCCGTTTTTTTCGTCGCATAAATGGTCCCGTATCCCGGGGTGATGTTTCCTGCGCCGGAGAGTTTTGCAAACCAGTATTTCGTGGAATTGTTGCCCCAGTCGGTGATTCCCGGAACGATCCAGTCATCGTTATCCCCGCTGTAGGAGGCGGATGCCTTCCCGATCTGGCTGAGGTTGTTCATACAGGTGATCCCCTGTGCCGATCTCCTCGCTTTCTGCAATCCCGGAAGCAGAATTGAGATAAGAATTGCAATGATTGCAATCACAACGAGAAGTTCTATCAGTGTGAAAATTTTTACTTTCATTTTTCCCTCTCATTCCTGTAGTAAATATCGGCATCCCTTCACGATCAGTTCCGCATGGAAGACCTTCCGCGGAAGAGAGGCAATGGGATTGTTTTTTATGGCAATGATGCTTTCCGCTGCTTCCATGCTCATGCGTTCCAGCGGCATGCGGATGTAGCTTGCGGGAATACCGAGTTCTTCCTGAAGAGCGCCGATGTCGTCGAAACAGAGCAGCGCGATGTCCTCCGGAACGGAAAGGCTGTGGCTGGCAAGCGTGATGCAGACCTGATAAAAACAGGTCCCGTTTGTAATGAAGATCATATCCGGGCGTTCCCGTTTCAGGATGGTGGAGAGCTGATGGTTGGCTTCCTCGTAGCAGGACGCCGTAATGCAGAGCTCTTCCGGAACGGGCAGATCGTTTTCCAGATAGGCGTCTCGCCAGCCCAGCACCCGGAGGTGGAGAGCGTTTTCCAGACTGCCGGGATTTTTGTAGAGAACGATACGTTTTGCCCCGTTCCGGATCATGCATGATACCGCGCGGCGGGTTTCCTGCCGGTAATCGACGGACAGCGTGCCGACTCCAGGATGTTCGATTGTCCGGTTGAACAGAATCAGAGGGACTTCATGTTCTGTGATGGCTTCAATGATATGCCGCGACAGTCCCTTGTCCGGAAATGCATGCAGAATAAGTCCGTCGGGCAGATTGCCTGCCTCTTTCCAGTGTTCGATCTCCGATCTCTGGAGCAGGCGCAGGGAGAAGCCGAGTTTTTCACTTGCCTTGGAAAGCCCGTTCAGAATCGGCGTCATGTAATTGAAATAATTGTTTTCCCCCGGAAAAAGATCCGCTGCAATCTCCAGACGCTTTTTCCCGGACGCCGATGTCCGGGTTGAAGGATCTGAAACCGTAACGCCGATTCCATTCCGGCAGGTGACAAGTCCTTCCTTTTCAAGAAGCTGCAACGCTTTCCGGATCGTGGGACGGCTGGTCGCGTATTGTTCTGCCAGCAGCGGAAGCGACGGCAGCTGAGTTCCCGCAACAAAGTCGCCTCCGGTTATCTTCCGGTGCAAATCCTCGAAAATGTCTTTGAACTTTTCTTTTCTCATGATTTTCTTTCACAGGACGGAAAAATGATTCTTTACCTGTAAATTATACCAGAAAAATATGAAAAGTCAAGAGGGGGAAAGCCTATTTTTTTGAAAAAAAAGGAGAGATCGGTTATTTTCCGGAGGTAATCCGCATTATAACCCGGCGAACATTTCCCAGGTGATTTTTCCATCCGGCGCGGGTTTTCCGTTCAGGAGAACGGAGCCGTCCGGGCGGCGCTCCAGAGAGAGCTTTTTTCCGCGCAGAATCAGGTTTTCCACCCGGAAAGTTTCTCCTGTGTTCAAGGGGTTCAGCGTGAATCCGTCCATAAAGACTTTGAGTCCGAGGTGGAGTTCGAGGGCGTCGCAGAACCATCCTTTCATGGAGAATGCCTGTTTGCATCCGGGATTGTCGATGGTCGGATCAATGTTTTCGGTTTCGTGGGTCAATCCTTCGGGATAGGCGTGGAAGCTCCAGTAATATTCGACGATCCGGTGAAAATACGCGGCGGCTTCCGTGTCGCCGGAGCGGTTCATCATGTTCCAGTAATAACGGTCGACGGGAGGATAGTAGGCTCCGAGCTGATTGCCGTCGGCCATGAACGCGGCGTTGTCGGGAGGAAACATGTAGAGCCCCTGTGCGAAGCGGAAATGCTGTTTCAGGAAACCGGCGATCCGCTGCCGGCTTTCCGCATGCGGTTCATCGCCGAAGGGCGAGGTGTAGAGTTGTCCATAGAGCGGATAATAGGAGCGCGGACGCAAAGTTTCCCCGTCTGCGGAATCGCACCAGTAGCCTGCTTTGTCGTCCCAGAGGATGGCTTCCATTTCCTTCTGGAGCTGTTCTGCTTCCTGTAAATGCTGCTGAGCCTCCGTTTCCATTCCGAGCGCCTGTTCAAGCGCCGCAATGGATTTCAGCGCCTGCAGATAGAGCGAGTTGTTGATGAGACTGACATCACGGTCTTTCTGTTCAAGCAGACCCGGAAAATCCGGAAAGAACCCGATGGCTGTTCCGAGAGAACAGTCCGGATGCCTGCTGTTTCCGGAGAATTTCAGGATCCATTTTGCAAAATCGTAGAATTCGCGACCGGTATTGAGATCTCCGGTCGCCGCACAGTAGTTTGCCAGCAGGACGATGTAAAGTCCCTGCGAACAGGGCTGCATGCAGCTTTCCGGCCGGAAGGAGTTGCCCATGCAGTGTACGATTCCTTTGACGGGATCGGCGGTATCCCGGTAAAAATGCAGCATGTCCCGGACGAGTTCGGTGTTGCCGGTCCAGAGCAGCGCCTCCGCGTGAACCATGCTGTCCCATCCCCAGATCCAGTAGGACTGAGATGCGCGAAACGCACCGGGGCGGTCCTTCACCGCCAGAGATTTCAGGATCGGGACCGCGTTGTTCAGGGCGGAATCCACCGCTGTATTGCCTGTCAAAAAACGTACTCCTTTCCGGAACTCTTCTTCCCACAGGTCGATCCGATTTGCCGCGGCGGCAAAATCGGGACGTTCCATGGAGTCGAACTGGAATGCAAAAATGAAAAGTTCCCCGGGAACCGCTGCTTCCATATAATATTTGAACGGTTCATGGCGGGAACAGGTCGTGCAGGGAACGGAGCAGAGAAAACGAAGGGA
>CALXMJ010000222.1 GCA_944389445.1 uncultured Victivallales bacterium
GAACGGGTCGCGGCGGACCGTTCCGGCTTTGACGTCGAGTGCGGCCGCTGTAACTTCAGATCCGACCGAGGAACCGATCATCACACCGTGTTCCCAGGAGAGCGCCCGATAGACCAGCGGAAGTGTGGAAGGACGGCGTCCGCCGAAGAGGAACGCGTCGATCGGCACACCGGCAGGATCTTCCCAGTTGGATGCGATCGCCGGGCAGTCCTTGGCGCGGGCGGAGAAGCGGGCGTTCGGATGCGCCGCCTTGACCGGCTTGCCGTCTGCATCGGTCTGCCCCATTTCCCAGACGTTGCCTTTCCAGTCGATGAGCTTTTCGCCGGGTTCCAGCGGAATGTCAATGCCTTCCCACCAGATATCGCCGTTGGGACGCAGTGCGCAGTTCGTGAAGATGGTCTCTTTTCTGCAGGAGAGCATCGCGTTCTTGTTCGAGTGCATCGAGGTTCCGGGAGCAACGCCGAAGAAGCCGTTTTCCGGATTGATCGCGTAGAGTTTGCCGTCCTTGCCGAACTTCATCCAGGCGATATCGTCGCCGATCGTTTCGACCTTCCAGCCGGGAATCGTCGGAATGAGCATCGCAAGATTGGTCTTTCCGCAGGCGGACGGGAACGCTCCCGTGACGTATTTGACTTTCCCTTCCGGATTCGTGAGTTTGAGGATCAGCATGTGCTCGGCCATCCAGCCCTCTTCGCGAGCCTGGACGGAAGCAATACGGAGCGCAAGGCATTTCTTGCCGAGAATCGCATTTCCGCCGTAACCGGAACCGAACGACCAGATCTCTTTGGTTTCGGGGAACTGGGCAATGTATTTCTTTTCCATCGGAGCGCACGGCCAGACACCGTTGTCCTTGGCGCCGTTCTCCAGCGGCTTGCCGACAGAGTGGACGCAGGGAACAAACTCGCCGTCGGCGCCGAGAACATCAAGCACCGCGTCGCCGACGCGCGTCATGACGTGCATGTTGATTACAACGTAGGCGGAATCGGTGATTTCCACGCCGATCTTGGCGATGTTGGAACCGACAGGACCCATCGAGAACGGAATCACATACATCGTTCTGCCATGCATGCAGCCCTTGTACAGAGAGAGCATTTCCGCTTTGAGTTTCTTGGGATCAATCCAGTGATTGGTCGGGCCGGCGTCTTCCTCTTTTTCGGAAGCGATGAATGTACGGGCTTCGACACGGGCAACATCCGACGGATCACTGCGGAAAAGCACACAGTCCGGACGGAGTTTGCTGTTGAGTCTGATTGCAAGGCCGGACTGAACCATCTCCTCGCAGAGACCATAGTATTCCGTGTTTGTTCCGTTGCACCAGTAGATGGCATCAGGCTCGCAGATAGCGGCCCATTCTTTGACCCAGGCCACAAGTTTCGCGTGGTTCGGGGCGACATTGATTTCTTTCATTCGTAACCTCCGGTTAGTGTTGTTTGATCCTTAAACACATACTATACAACCGGAATGAGTTTTTTTCAAGTTTTTTTCGCATTGGAAAAAATCCTCCTCCGCTTCTTTGTGAAATATTTCACTCTAAGGCGTACGGCTTCGTATATTCTCTTTGTTCCATATTGTTTTTTCCGGAATATTTCCCGGGAAAAGATGAAAACACATGAAGTCTTTTCCGTTTTTCACGATCAGCCGGACTGGAAAAATTCCTGTTTTCTTTTTCCGCCGCTTGATTAATGCGGAATCGGATGTATGATCCGGGAAACACAGAAATCAAGGTGCCGGAGAGTGCGGAGCCGCAGATTCCTTCCAGCGCTTTTCTTTCTGTTCATGGAGAAAAGAATATGACAGCCAATAATCCGGTACTGCTTTCGTTCGGCGGAAATCTCGGCGATGTGGAGGCCGCATTTGATTCCGCGCTTCGGGAACTTGAAAAAAACGGATTCCATTCTTCCGCCCGTTCACGGGTCTTCCGGAGTCCCGCAATGGGATGCGAGCCGGGAGCGCCTGAATTCCGGAACAGATCGGTTCTCGGAATCTGGAAGAATTCGCCGGAAGAACTGCTGGACCTGATTCAGCGTCTTGAGGTGGAGGCCGGACGCCCGGCGGATCATCCGCACTGGGTTTCCCGCCCGCTGGACATCGACATCCTGCTGATGGGAACCCTCATGCTGAATACACCACGGCTGACCATTCCGCATCCGGAAATCTCAAAACGGGATTTTGTCATTTTTCCGTCGGCGGAGATCGCTCCTGATCTGATGGTCCCCGGGCTTGGAATGACGTTCGGAGAACTCGCTTTCCGGAGAAAAAATTCCTCCGGTTCCGGATGCTGAAAACTGTTCAGGAAAAAAAAACGGACGGCTGTGAAAAGCCGTCCGCAGAAGAGATGCCTGTTTCGTTTCAGAAGCAGATGTTGATAATCGGCAGAAACGGAACTTTGCTGTTTTTGATGTAATTGATCAGTCCGATCTGGAACGCTGCGTCCTCGGAAAGATTGATGAGTCCAAGCTGGAGCCCGTAAACCTTTTTCGCATTGTTGACAATGGAGAACTGGATGCCTTCCACCTTGTTCGCGGTAACGAAGAAGCCCGCCGCCTGAAGCCCGTAGATTTCGGAGGTCATTCCCGCAAGGACCGCCAGTTCGGTTCCCGCAACAAAGGAGTGATCGCCGAAGGAGACGGGTGCGCCCAGTCTTACTCCATATACATTCACATAGTCCGGAGAAGTGGAGACGCCGGGGAAGAAGGCCAGCGAGAAGAACTCATAGTCGCTGGATGTTTGCGGAGCTGCCTGAGCCTGAGCTTTCCGGGGGGCCTGAGCGTGAGCAACGGCCAGCAAAGCAAATGCCGTCAGAATGGAAAGAAAGAATTTCATGGATATCCTCCTGTGTTCTGTGAATTATTTTGCGGTTTTTGCCGGAGCCGGTGCGTAGTTGAAGAACGGAAGAACCGGAATCAGGGCATCGGGCATGATGTTGATGCCGCCGACCTGGAATCCTCCCTGCGTCGCAATATTGACCACGCCGACCTGGCAGCCCTTGAACGATCCGGTGACCACATTGACTCCACCGACCTGGCAGCCCCGGAAGACTTCATCGACCACGTTCACCACTCCGAACTGAAAGCCGTCCAGCTGATTGTACGCCACCGTGACCGCGCCGGTCTGGAATCCTTTGAAACGGTTCGCAATGGACGCCACACCCGCCTGGCAGCCGTATCCATATTCGAGAATCACCGGAGAGGGCGATGCCTGGAATCCGATCAGCTCTTTCAGAAAAGCCGGTCCCGTAGCCGCCTGGACTCCCTCCACGCGGATGGCGATTGTCGGTCCCGCAAGCGTTGCCTGACAGCCTTTGATATGGAATGTTCCGCTGTAAAGAACGGACGCTTCCATTCCGTAGACCCAGTTGAAACCGTCCACCATCGGAGCGCCGATCTTGAATCCGTAGACATTGTAGTCTTTCGTCGCTCCGGGAACGCCGGGAAAGAAGCCGATCTGGAAAATCGAGCGTTTCGCGGGATTGGCCGCATTGTTCTGGTTCTGTTCTGCCGCAAAGGTTATTCCGCAGGAGAACGTGAGTACAGCCGCAAGAAAAGCTATTGTTAATTGTTTCATGGTCGAGTCCTCTCTTTGTTGAAAAGTTGCGATTCCTATTGTTAAAAACTTAAGATATCTCCTGATTCCGATTTTTCAAGTTCAGAATTTATTTCTGTTTTTCTTCGTTTCGATTTTTTCCGTTTTGTCCCGCCGGTAGGCAGAAGGAAGAGAGGGACCGTCTCGGATTTGGCGCGGTTCCGATCAGACGGGGAAGCGGAATTTTTTCTTGTAGAAGGCTGGAGAGAGACCGGCTTTGCTTTTGAACCAGTTCGAAAAATAGAATTCGTCCTTGAACCCGACCAGTTCCGCGATCGCGGCAATTTTGCAGTCCGTGTTTTCCAGGTATTCCCGTGCAAGGCGATAGCGCTGGTCCTGGATGTATTGGTACGGCGTTGTCTGCCAGTCGCGCTGGAAGATGCGAATGGTCTGGGAGCGGGAGCGGGAGATCTGTTTGCCGAGTTCATCAAGGGAGACATCCCTGCGCCAGTTCAGATCCAGGAACTCCTTCAGTTTCAACCCCTCCGGAGATTTCCGGGACTCCGGATGCTGCTGGCGCCATTCGTTCATTCCGGCGAAGATGCGGTGCAGGGCGAGAGCAAGTTCAGTATAGGCATCGGGGCGACGCTGCCGCACGATCTCCAGCGCCGCACGGAACTCCGCTTCCAGCGGGCACTGTTTGAAGTGCGTAAGATCCTTCAGCTGATAGGCGTCGATGAGATTTTTTACGAGATCCCCGTTCAGATTGAACCAGATTTTTTCCCAGGGATTCAAGCGGTCGGATGCGTAATCCTGATCGGTGAACGGATGGAGCAGGTAAACGTCTCCCGCTTTGATATGGTAGCGGCGGCCGTCGATGACCAGGTGTCCTTCTCCGGAGACGATGTATTCAAGGACCGTCAGATTCGGTTTTTCCCGATGGATTCTGTAGTTCGGGTCCGGATGTGTGATTCCCGCGGAATACAGTTTCAGCGGTGTGGGAAAAATGGATTCGGGAAGCTGGAACAGGGTTTCAATCAACGGGGGCATTGTTGTCTCCTGTGTCTCTGGCGGCCGCCGGGAATCCGGTCAGTCGACGTTGATTTTGAATGGCTTGCGGACAAGAGCGTTTGTGAAGTCGCCGAGGACGCCGCGGATGCATTCCGTGGAAGTCGCCTGCGGGCAGTTCATGTAATTGACGGCGAAATCGAGTGCATCGCGGAAATTCAGGCACAGCGGAAGCGGGAGAGTTACCGGGAGTTTTTCCGTCCGGCAGAAATGATCGGCCTTTTCGCAGATTTCGTCGATGCCGGAAAGAAGGCGGTCCCAGGAAGAGAGCAGCGCCAGTTCTGAAACCGGTTTGGAGAGCTCCATCGCATCGGCGAAACACGGAAAGGATATATCAATCCGCAACGCTGGAAACAGACGGCTTATGCCGTGAATCCGCAGGGTTCCGCCGGAGAGCAGATCTTTCAAATTAAGCGATCCCAGTTCCCGGAAATCGGATTGGCGGAGCAGAAGAACCTCTCCTCCCGGTTGGAGCGGATGCGTTTTGAGGGGAATCGGCGGGACAGCGGATGTTTCCCGGTCGCGGAACTGCCGTGCCAGTTCCAGCATCAGACGCGGAGAGCAGCGTTCGAATCCGATGGAGCGGAGAGCCGTTTCGACTTCCGCAACGATGGTTTCCAGTCGTTCCCCCGCAAGGGAGAGATTGGCGGCAACCGCGTTCTGAATCGACTTGGCGTTTACGGGGAGATCGGATGGGACAGCGGGTGCTGCGCTGCGTTTGAAATCGGCGGCGACATGCGGATAGCCGGAATCCTCCAGTGCCCGGATGATCAGGCTGTCGAGATCGCTTTCCCTGATGATCCGGCTTTTGGTAGAGAGCAGGGCGAATTCAACGGAAAGCGAGATATCGCCCGCAATCCATGATTCCGTTTCGCCCGCGGCAATGCACGCCCGGATGATCCGCGTCTGAATCTCCTCCACATCAAACGGAATGGAGGAGGAATCCGGCCTGACGATCATGATAGCTGTGTTGCTCAGTTGAATCACAGGGACACCTCAGAACAGTTCTTTCTGGTTTCTCAGAAGTTCGCGGTATTTGTCGAACACCCCGGATTTGGAGACAAATCCGATGTATTTGCCGTCTCTGGTCACCGGTACCAGCCAGGAGTTCAGGCTTTCAAACAGACGGGTCGCCGCTGCAAGGGTGTCGCTGGCGTCCAGCACGGGAGGCGCGTTCGACATTACGTCGTATACGAGGGCAACGTCATACAGATTGGAATCCAGAAGAAACGGACGGACGTCGTCGAGAGTTACAATTCCGGCGATTCCGCCTTTTTCGTCCAGAACCGGGAAGATGTTCCGCTGGGACGTCATGACATTTTTCAGCAGCGTGCGCAGATTGTCGGAAACGGAGACGGGGATGAAATCGCTTTCCACCAGATCGCCTACCTTCACCTTTTCCAGCATGAGCGCTGTCGGATTCGGTTCCGGCGAGCCGCCGCGCACCTGAATCACGGATTTGTAGACGTTGTACTTCGCAATTTTCTTCGAAATGAAGCAGGAAAGAGATGCTACGATCATCAGCGGAATGAACAGCTTGTATCCGCCGGTGATCTCTGCGATCAGGAACATGCCGGTCATCGGTGCATGCATGACTCCGGCGATTACGCCGCCCATGCCGACCGCGATGAAGTTGACCTCACTCAGCTGATGCGACGGCGCAATCAGATTTACGAAACGCGCCAGGCAGAATCCCGTGAATGCCCCGATGAACATCGAAGGAGCGAAAATTCCGCCGTCGCCGCCGGATTCCAGCGTTGCCGAGGCCGTGAACACTTTCAGCAGAACCAGCAGCACACAGACTCCGAGAAAAAGCCAGCCCGTACCGACAAACTCTCCGAAGGGGGAATACTTCATAATGTAACTGTCGTTTCCGTCGACAATAGCGGATATGAAGTTGTATCCTTCTCCTTTCAATGCGGGGAGAAGCAGGAACATGACATAGAGAATCGCTCCGCCTGTCAATGCTTTCAGCCACGGATTCCTTAAAATTTCCCATTTCCTGCCGAGATAGATGGAACCCTTGATCGTATACGCGGAAACCAGTCCCGCGAGAACGCCGAGCATCACATAAAACGGGATGTTCACGGAACTCCATCCGCTGCTGAGCTGAACGAACGGCTGGTTGCTGTAAAGGGTTTCCGACAGCACAGCAGCTGTCGCGGATGCCAGCAGAAGCGGCACCAGCGCCGGTACGGAAAAGGAGGGAAGGAGTATTTCACAGGCAAACAGCGCACCGGCCACCGGACTGTTGAAGATTGCGGAAATGCCGGCACCGCCGCCGCATGCCAGCAGAAGCGTTCTCGTTTCCAGCCCGGTGCGCAGGACTTTGGCGACGTTGGAACCGATCGCCGAACCGGTCAGAGCAATCGGCGCTTCCAACCCCGCGGATCCTCCGAGTCCGACACAGATCCCGCTGGTGATGACATGCGAATAGGTCTTCTGCCTCGGAATATCGCTGGTCCCGTTGGTCGTGGCGACGATTACATTTGCCAGACTCTTGTCATACGGCCCCCTCACAAACAGTTTGACAAAAATCACACACAGAATAATACCCACGGAAGGAAGCGCCGGAGCAATCCACTCGACCCAGTTCCCTTCCGCCTGCCGGGCGAGCTGATGACAGGAATCCGTCAGGGTTTTCAGCGTGACTGCCGCCAGCCCCGAGAGCAGTCCCACAATGACGCTGAGCAGAAGAATGTATCCCTGATGTCCCAGCCATTGGCGCAGAAACTCTTCGCAGCGGGAAAGGCTGAGCCCGGCGTATTTCAGAAGAAGCCTGTTCCGGAATTTCATTGTCTGACGCCCAGAGCTTTTTTCTTGACCCGGTTCATGGTTCTGATCTCTTTGATGATCTCGTCCAGGTTTTTGAAATCCTTGTAGACGGAGGCAAAACTGATGCAGGCGACTTCATCCAGTTCCCGGAGAGCTTCGATCGCCCGCGCTCCGATTTCCACGGAGGAAACCTCCCGGTCGTAATCGTTTTCGAGCGAGGTGACCAGTCTGTTCAGCAGATCATCAATCTGTTCCCGGGTGATTTCGCGTTTCCAGCAGGCCTTTTCGATCCCGGAACGGAGTTTCTCCCGGTCGAAATTTTCCCGCTGACCGTCGCGCTTGACGACTTTGAGTTCGTTCGGTATGATCTCTTCACAGGTGGTGAACCGGTATCCGCATTTGGTGCATTCCCGCCGCCTTCTGACTCCGGCGCCCTCTTTGATGGAACGCGAATCAATCACTTTGTCATCCTGGCATGCGCATCTCGGACATTTCATTTCTCACGGACCCTTGTGTTAGTTCCCTGGTTCAAAACGGTTCTGAAAAATAAAACCGGATCTCCGCCTGAACTATATTTTTCAGAAGATAAATACTATACTGTAAATCGAACACAAATCAAATCAAAAACGACAAAAAAGATACAGGACAGCCGCGGTTTGAAATCCGGCTGTCCTGCGTTTTCGCATGAAGTCTGTGGTCGGGTGTTATTTGATCTGATCCGGCGTTGCCGCCTTGACTTCAAATTCAAATTCGTATTTCTTGCCCGCTTCCACCTTTACATTGAACGAGAGACGGTTGTCATGATTGACGAGAATTGCGGGAGTGCCTTTCTCACCGGCTGTCGGCAGATATTTGGCTTTGCCGGAAATCCAGAATCCGTTCGGAATGACTCTTCCGTCTTTGGTCTTATAGGTCTTGGTGAAATCGCCGTTGGGGTAGAGTTTATCGTTCATTTCCACTTTATTGACGAGAAGCCATGCGCGGTTTGCCGGA
>CALXMJ010000223.1 GCA_944389445.1 uncultured Victivallales bacterium
GCCGCCGGTTCCGGATTCCCCGAACGAAAGACCCTTGTTGTGAAACGGCAGGACCATCCGCTCGTGCAGGCTGTGAAACTGACCGGAGCGGCTCCTGGCGTTTATTGCCGTCCTGTCCGGAAGGAGGGAGCCGATGTGGTTCTGGCATTTGCGGACGGAACCCCTTTCCTGACAGAACGGAAAAACATTCTGCATGTCAATGCCGGAATCGGCTGTCGGCTGGATGCGTCCGATTCGGTGTTTTACGACAAGTTCCTGCTTCATGCGGTCGCTCTTTCTTCGAAACCGGTCGCAGAAGCTCTCGAAAAGCGCGATCGGGAAGTCCGGCAGCTCTCCAGACAGACGGAACAGAAGCGGGTGCTGGCGGCTCTCAAGGAAGCCGGAGTTCCGGCAGAGGAAGCGGGAAAATGGCGGCTCGGGCTTTCTTCCGACAGCATGGGGCGTTTCGGCTGGCTGATCGGAGAGCCGCTCCTGACGGATACTGTCGGCAAGGATTTGAGCGTTTCCAACGAGACGCAGCATTTCGGTTTTGCCACAGGCGGTTTTGCCGTCGTGCCTTTTTCAAACTGGCAACGGAAAGCCGTGAAAGGGAAAATCGTTTTTACTTCGGAAAAACAGATCGACGCGGATCCCTGCGAACTCTGGTCGGGCATCGGCACGGTCCAATACGACACCACGCTGAAGATGGCGCCCGAATGGAAGGGGAAAAGCATTTTCTTCGAGGTCAAGGATGGAATCGACGATCTGGACGAATTTCTCTTCAACGGGGAACTGGTCGGTAAAACCGGTGAGGACACCCCCTACTACTGGAGTGTTCCACGCCGCTATCGGATTCCCGCGGAACGGATTCTATGGGGAAAGGAGAATCGCTTTACCGTCCGGGTCCGGAATCTGCGCGACAACGCGAGAATGAATTCGCGTCCGTTCCTGAGCATCAGCGAGGGCAGGGCGAAGGAGACCCTTTCCGTCAGCCGGATTGACTGGTGCGGGAAAAACTATCGGCTTCAGGGCGAAGGCGGGACTCGGGAGATGTCGCTTTCGCTTTTGACGCCTTTTCTCCGCTGGCGTTTTCCGCAGAAGGAGGTGTTCCTGAATCTGGAAAACATCGCCGATTCTGCCGCGTATCAGACGGCGGACGGTATCCGGATCGTTCCGCTGAAGAATGGCGGAGTCTTCTATCGGAAATCGGAACACGGCGCATGGAACGCCCCATGGCTTCTGCTGTTCCGGTCGGGGAAGACCCGTCCTCTTCTGCTGGTCTTTTCCCGGCAGGTGGAGGAGCTGAAAGCCCGCAGCCGGAATGGAAATGTGGAAGGAATTGCGATTCGCGGAAGCAAAGAGCTCGGTTTTCTGGCGCTGGGGCGTCCTTGGGGTGTCCGGGAGATGGAATGCGGCGCATGGAAAAGGAATCTTCCGGAAAAAACGCTGGAGCAGATTCGTCTTTCCCTGAATTTTGCGCTGAACTTTCCGGTCGCCTGCGAGGAGGTCTTCTCCATCGACCGGAACAGGCGCGTGGTCGACATCATCAACGTTTTCCGTTTTGAGAGAACCCGTGACGACTGGAACACTCCGGTAAAAGAGTTTGCATTTCTTCCCGCTCTCTGCGGATTCATGGCGCAGGAGAAGCGGCTTGTCGTCCCGCGGGGGACAATGACGGATTTCCAGATTCCGACCGTTCACGGGCCGCTGACCGGCGTGCTTGGAAACAATGCCGTCCGCTATACTCTGCCTCTTCCGCCGGACGATGATCTGATGGCGGTCGGAGTGAAGGACCGGGAGATCAACACGTTTCAGAACCGCAGTTTCGAGGGCGGAGTCCGCTGGTCCTGCGGCGGACGCGTTCCCATGAACGCGTGGACTCCGGAAGCTCCCGCCGGGGCCGGCAATCCGCAGCGGAGCATTGATCTGTTCGCCTGGAATTTCGGCCTCTGCTCCGCCCTTCAGGGAGCCTTCTTTCTCGACGACGCCAACCGGAAACGGCTGGAAAAACGGGTAAGACAACGTTTCCTGGAACCGATTGAACTGTTTCAGTATAAAACGTTTGCCCGCCACCGCCAGGAACCGTTCTCGCGCCTGAACTATCCTGTCGTATTCAACAGTTTCTATCCCAATACGGCGTCTTATGCCGGAGACATGGGATCGGTTGTGATTTACGGGGATTCCAATGAGGCCTGCACAGTGGCCGTCTGGATCGCCCGTCAGCTTGCGGATGGATTCGGACAGGCGGATCTGGCGCGGCTGAACTGGAACTGCTTCCGCTATGTCATGCGGTATCAGAAATACATCGACGACTATGTGTTTCTCGCCGGAAGCTGCCGGGAAACCGGGGTCGGCGCATGGGTGGATATGCTTAACGGCGAGTACTCGGGCATGCTTGCCTATGCGCGTCTTGCCGAGCTCAACGGCGATGCGGCGGAACAGGAGCAGGCTCTCTACCGCGCGGCCAGAAAAGCGGTTCCCACTCTTGCACGTCTTTTTTTCCATCGCTACTTTGAGACAATCCGTCCGGAATTCCGCGGGAAGACGGATTATCAGATCGTCGGCTTCGGCGAGGATGGCGCAAAATACATGCGTTTTCCGAACTCCAACGGGAATTTTTTCGCCGCAAACGATCTTTTTGATTACTCTCAGGGCTTTCCCGGTCAGCTCATTCTGCTCTATCAGAAATACGGAGTTCCGGAAATCGAAACGCATCTCCGGACCCGTGCGATTCCCCTTCTGATGAAACAGCCGAAGGGATTCCTGTCCGAATACCTTCCGGTCCTGGCGGTTTTTGCCGGAGATCTGCACCTGCGGGATGCGGTCAGAAAGAGCATGGCTCTGAATCCGCGCACAGGCGACTGGCCCGGAATCCGCGTTCCGACCCAGCTCGGCATG
>CALXMJ010000224.1 GCA_944389445.1 uncultured Victivallales bacterium
AACGGTCCCCCGCTCCGTCGAAAAAGACGATCCGATCATGGGAAAGACGAGGATCTATTCGGGGCGGAACGTCTGGACCTATTCCCTGAAAGCGGAGGATCTCCCGTTTACTCTTTTTATTTCCTGGCAGGGATGCGGCATGGAAAAGAACGCTTCCACCCCAGTCTGCTATCTTCCGACCGATCTTAGAAAAGAGTTTCAAACTCCGGCCCCCTCTTCCGGAATCCTTTACGGGAATCAGGCGAATGTCCCGGAAAAAAAATCCCCGCCCGCCGATTCCTCCGGACCGAAATTCCGCATTGAGCGTACCGCTTACGGTTATCTGAATGCCGGAGATTTTCTCGCGTTCCTGGAGGGAATGCATTCCGCGCTCTCGTTCGCGGGGAAGGGAATCTTGCTGATCATTCTGCTGACGGTTCTCGGAGGAATGGCTCTGAATCTGACCCCGTGCGTGCTGCCGATGATCCCGATCAACCTGGCAATCATCGGAGCGGATACGGGGGACCGGAAAAACGCACTTGTCCGCGGATGCGTTTATGCGGCGGGAATCGCGATAGCATACGGCGTTGTCGGTCTGGCGGCGGTGCTCGGAGGAGCAACCTTCGGTGCGCTGGATTCCTGCTGGTATTTCAATCTGGGGGTTGCCGTGATTTTCGTACTGCTCGGACTCTCCATGTTCGACGTGTTCTCCATTGACCTTTCCCGCTATGGTTCGAACTTGAAAACTCCTTCCACGGCTCGTCTTGCGGGCGTGTTTCTTCTCGGAGCCATTTCGGCGCTTCTTGCCGGCGCGTGCGTCGCGCCGGTGGTGATCGCCGTGCTGATCCATTCGGCTGGACTTTACGCATCGGGAAATCCGTTCGGACTGCTTCTCCCGTTTCTGCTGGGAGTCGGCATGGGACTGCCGTGGCCGCTGATCGCGGCGGGAATCGCAGTCGCGCCCCGGCCGGGAAAATGGATGGTCAAGGTCAAATACGCGTTCGGCGTTCTGATTCTGCTGGTCGGATTCTACTACGGATGGCTTGGGGTGCGGCTTCTGAGTGCTTCGGAGGCGCCGTCCGCCGGATCGGAACTCCACTCCGCCGGCTCCATCGAAAAGGCTTTCGCCGAGGCGAAAAAGAACGGAAAACCCGTGCTGATCGATTTCTGGGCGGAATGGTGCAAGAACTGCAAGGCGATGGATCTCCGGACATTGAAAGATCCGGAAGTTGCGGAAGCTCTGAAGAAATTCAACTTTGTCAAGTTCGATGCAACCGCCGTTTCCGATCCGAAAGTCAAGACCGTCATGGAGAAGTTCCGCGTGACGGGTTTGCCGACTTATGTGATTGCCGTTCCGGAATGACGGCGGAAATCTTCCGGCTTCCTTCTATGAAACCCGGTGTTTTTCCATGTCGATTTTCTGCTGTTGTGCAATCTTTTTTCCTGAAAAAACTTTACAAATTTGAAAAACAGAGTATATTAGAAGATTAACAATCCAGGTGAACAGAATGTCTGAAACGTTCAGAAATAAGATTTTCATGGAAAAAGTCTCTGTTATCAGCCCGGTCGCTCTCATTTCTCAGTAATGCGGCCGGGCGGAAAATTCTACTGCGTTTTTCCTTATGCAGTGCTCTGAGATTCCTATATTTATTTTGAATGAAGAACAGAAACTTGAACGAAAGTATGAAATCATGACAACAGCACAGAATCAGGACACCAGACTCTATAAAGGCGCGGAAATAGCCATCAAAACACTGGAAGCCCTCGGAGTCGATACCGTTTTTGCCTATCCGGGAGGCGCCGCGATTGAGTTCCATCAGGCTCTCAAGGATTCCCCGATCCGGGTGATCCTGCCGAGAAATGAACAGGGCGGAGCCTTCGCCGCGGACGGGTATGCGCGCGTAACCGGTAAAACCGGCGTCTGCATGGCAACCAGCGGACCCGGTGCAACCAATCTGCTCACCGGCATCGCCGACGCCTATATGGATTCCATTCCGATGGTCATCATCACCGGACAGGTCGCCGCCAGCTTCATCGGCAAAAACGCCTTTCAGGAAACCGACATCATCGGCATGACCCGTCCGATTGTGAAGCACAGCTATCTGGTCCTGGATGAGAAGGATATCGTTTCCACCATTGTCAACGCGTTCTATCTGGCGAACAGCGGGCGCCCGGGGCCGGTTCTGATTGACATCCCGAAGAATGTTCAGCAGGCAAAACTGCCGTTCGAATTCTGCGACAAGCCCAACCTGACCGCCTATGAACTTCCTCCCTCGCCGGAAAAAAAGGATATTGAGGCAATCCGCGCCGCGATTGCGAAGTCCCGCCGTCCCTGTCTTTACGCAGGCGGAGGAATCATCGCCGCCGACGCGGCAAAGGAACTGACGCAGTTCGCGGAACTCTACAACATTCCTGTTGTCACCACACTGATGGGCGTCGGCTCCATTCCGGAAGATCATCCGCTTTCCCTGAAGTGGCTCGGAATGCACGGAACCTATTATGCAAACTATGCGGCAAATGAGTGTGATCTGCTTCTGGCGTTCGGAGCAAGATTCGACGACCGCGTCACGGGGCCGGTGGAATCCTTTGCAAAGGACGCGTTCATTGTCCACGTTGATATCGACCAGTCGGAAATCAACAAGAATGTCCGTGCGGATCTTGGAATTGTTGCGGATATCCGGAGCGTTCTGATCGAACTCAACAAGGAACCGGTCCGCAACGACTACTCTGAGTGGATGAGCATCATCGACGGCTGGAAGAAGGCGTATCCGCTTACCTATCGCAAGGAGGAGGGACTGCTTAAGCCGCAGAGCGTCATTGAGACGATCTGCCGCATGACCAAAGGCGAAGCGGTCATTGTTCCCGGCGTCGGACAGCATCAGATGTGGGCGGCGCAGTTCTATACCTTCAAGCATCCGCGCCAGCTTCTGACCTCCGGCGGACTCGGTTCCATGGGCTTCGGACTTCCCGCTGCCATGGGAGCAAAGGTCGCGGCTCCGGATAAAATGGTGATCAACATTGATGGCGACGGCTCCTTCCAGATGAATATTCAGGAGCTTGGAACCGTTTATGCGGAAGATATTCCGATCAAGATGGTCATTCTCAACAACCAGCATCTCGGCATGGTGGCTCAGTGGGAAGACCGTTTCTACGGCAGCCGCCGCGGCAACACCGATCTCACCCTGGAAGGGCAGAAGCCATATCCTGATTTCGTGACGATCGCCAAGGGCTACAACATCCCGGGACGTGAAGTCTTCCGCGAGGAGGAGCTCGAAGACGCTGTCCGCGAAATGCTCGAAACGCCGGGTCCGTTCCTGCTCGACTGCCATACTTTCTACCATGACCATGTCCTGCCGATGATTCCTCCGGGAAAATCCTACAAGGACATTCTGGTGAAATGAGTTCCCCGATTGAAAGTCGAATCCGCGAACGGATGGATGCCATCCGTTCCAAGGGACGTCTGCGTTCTCTGCGGGCGGTCCGGCGGATATCGTCGCGGGAATGCATCATCGACGGGAAAAAACTGGTCGATTTCTCCTCCAACGACTACATGGGACTTTCCATGCGTTCCGAACTGATCCGGGGCGCAGTGGAATGGACTGAATGTTACGGGACCTCATGCGGCGCCTCGCGCCTTATTTCGGGCACCAGCGGGGCGTGTCTGGAGCTGGAGGAGAAGATCGCTGCATGGAAGGGATTCGAAAGCGCCCTGATCCTGAGTTCCGGCTACGCGGCAAACGTTGGAATTGTTTCCGCTCTTGCGGGACGGGATTCCGCCATCTTTGCGGATAAACTGAATCATGCGAGCATCAATACGGGCTGTATTCTTTCACAGGCGGAGTTCCGGCGGTATCGGCATTCCGATCCGGAGCATCTGCGGAAAATGCTTGCGATGTCCGAAACTCCGGAAAAACTGATTGCATCCGACACTGTTTTCAGTATGGATGGGGATATCGCGCCTCTCTCTGAACTGTACCGCATCTCCCGGGAGAGCGGTTCGATTCTGTTCCTCGACGATGCGCATGGCACCGGCGTGACGGGAGTCCGCGGAAAAGGACTCGCCTCGCCGGAGAACTGCGATGTCGCCCTTGCCACATTCAGCAAGGCAATGGGGGCATTTGGCGGCTGCATTCTCTGTTCGCGGGAGCTCCGGGAGTATTTTGTGAATGTCTGCTCGCCGTTTATTTTCAGCACGGGAATGCCGCCATCGACGCTGGGAGCCGTTTCCGCGGCAGTCGATCTGATACAGTCACAGGAAATGGAGGATGCCCGAGCGCATCTCCACGCTCTTTCCGATTCCGCCAGGAATGCGATTCGTTCGCTGGGGTTTGACTGCGGAAATTCGGAAACGATGATTCTTCCCGTCATCATCGGCGATGCAAACGAGACGCTGGAATTTTCCCGCAGACTTTATGAAAAAGGATTCCTCGCCCTCGCGGTTCGTCCGCCGACCGTTCCCGAGGGGACCTCGCGCCTTCGCGTTTCCCTGAACGCGGAACATACAGAAGAAGATGTACAGCGTTTTATCGACGCTCTTGCAGAAATAAAAAAGGAGACTGCGGTATGAACAGAAAATCAATTCGGCTGGTGTATCCGGAAGGCCGGCAGAAAGCCTTTACTCTGAGTTATGACGACGGCTGCACCGCCGACAGAAAACTGGTCGGGATCTTCAATAAGAACAAACTCAAAGGGACCTTCCACCTGAACTCCGGCGGAATTCTCGATCCGAACGACACCTGGCACATCAATGCCGATGAAGTCAAGGATCTCTATGCCGGACATGAGGTTTCCATACATACATTGACCCATCCGTATCCGGATCGTGTTTCCAAAAACATCCAGTTCTACGAAATCGTGGAAGACCGCCGGAATCTGGAACAGCTCTGCGGATACGCCGTGCGCGGCATGTCCTATCCGATGGGAACGTGGAATCAGGATTCTCTCGACATCCTCAAGGCGGCTGATATTGTCTACTCCAGAACGACCCGTGCGACCAACAGTTTCGCTCTTCCGGAGAACTGGCTTCTCTGGCATCCGACGGCGCATCAGTCGCATCACATTCTGGATCTGGCCGACCGTTTCCTCGCGGAGGACCGCGATCTATCCACCCTTTACGTCTGGGGACACAGTTTCGAGTTTGACCGCAACCCGGACAATGAACTCAACAACTGGAAGATGATGGAGGAATTCTGCGAAAAGATGTCGGGGCACGATAATGTCTGGTATGCCACCAATATCGAAATTTACGACTATATCACGGCTCAGAGCAGACTGTATTACACCATGGATCTTTCCAGGGTGACGAATCCTTCGGCTCTGCCAGTCTGGGTCAAGGTGAACGGCACTGTGGTCAAAGTACCGGGCGGCGCAACCGTGGAACTCTGACTTTCCGGGAAAAAATGATTTTAAATTTGCAATTTCCCGAAAACGTGGTACATTAAAAGTCTTGAGATTTGATGTTTTAACCTTTTAGGAAAGATAACGGAAATCATGGAAAAAGCAAAAAAGACAGAAATCATCGGAAAATTCGCCCGTAAAGAAGGTGACACCGGATCTCCGGAAGTGCAG
>CALXMJ010000225.1 GCA_944389445.1 uncultured Victivallales bacterium
GGAGACGCTTTTCCTGGTCCGGAAGGTGTGATGCCCCATGAATGAGGAGGCGCTTGTCGCCGGGTTGAAACAGCTCTTTCCGCAGAGCGCGGATGTCGTCGAGGGGCCCGGTGACGACTGTGCCGCAATTCGTCTGCCGGGATCGGATTCCCTGCTGCTTGCCGCGGTCGATCAGGTGATCGAAGGAATTCATTATCTGCCCGGAGAAGAGATTGCCGCCGTTGCGGAAAAGCTGGTCAAGCGGAATGTCAGCGATATTGCGGCGATGGGGGGGATTCCGTCGCATGCGATGCTCACGATTGCCGCGAATCCGCTGGAGGATAAGGTGCTGTACCGTTTTTTCGAGGCGGCGCAGAAGTCTTGTGCCAGATATGGAATGTGTATTGTCGGCGGGGATGTCTCTGCTCTGCCGGCTCCGGGCGCCGTATTCACTCTTTCGATTTTCGGGCGGGTGACGGCAGACTGCATGAAGCTCAGGCGTACCGCACAGCCGGGGGATCTGCTCTGCGGGACCGGAAGTTTCGGAAGATCGTTCCCGACGGGACGCCATTTGAATTTTGAACCTCGTCTGAAGGAAGGACAATATCTCGGAAAACAGAGGTGTGTTCATGCCATGATGGATGTCAGCGACGGGCTGCTGAAAGATGCGCTCCGGATGGCGTCGGATTCGGGACTCGCGCTCCGGCTGGAGCCCGATGCGGTTCCCCGTTTCGACGGCGCCACGCTGGAAGAGGCCCTGACCGATGGTGAGGATTATGAACTGATTTTTGCCGTCGCGCCCGGAGAAGCGGATGCGCTGATGGCGGAATTCCCATATTCCCGGCTTTCAGAATTCGGGGTTTTTCTGGAGGGAACTCCCGGAAAACTTCTGAATCCGCCGGATTGGAAGAAAAAAGGATTTGATCATTTCCATGAAAACTGTTGAAACATTTGAGACTCGTTCTCCGGAAGAGACGGAAGCGCTTGCCGCCAGGATCGCCGGAGAAACCGCCCCGGGAACCATCATTCTTCTGCGCGGCAACCTCGGTGCGGGGAAAACCGCTTTTACCCGCGGATTCGCCCGCGGGCTCGGAATTCAGGACCCGGTATCGAGTCCGACCTTCACGATCGTGCAGGAGTATCCGTTCGGTACATCGAAAATGCTTTATCACATGGATCTCTACCGTATCGCCGACTCCGATGCGGCTCTCGCATTCGGCATCGACGATTTCCTTTTCGACCGGAATGCGATTTCCCTGATCGAATGGCCGGAACGCGCCGAGGATCTGTATCCTGCCGATGCGGTCAATATCGAAATTGAGCATACCCCGGAAGAAAACCGCAGAATCATCCGGATCAGGCGGTAAGATGGACGAAACGGAAAGAGTGCAGGAACCGCTGCGCACCATCCGCATGGTCGTGGCGTTCGACGGAACCGCTTATCACGGATGGCAGAGACAGCCCAACGGACTGACGGTTCAGCAGGTCGTCGAGGAGCGGTTGTTTCAACTTTTCGGCGAGATTCCGATCCGGATTCAGGGCAGCAGCCGGACCGATTCCGGTGTGCATTCGCTCGGTCTGACGGCATCTTTCACGGCGCCGGCGAATCGCAACATCCCGGAATGGAAAATTTACAAGGCGCTGAACCGTCTTCTGCCTGAGGATATCCGCATCCGTTCGGTTGAAACGGTTCCGGAGAGCTTCAATGCGCGTTTTTCCGCGAAGGCGAAATCCTATGTCTATGTCATCAACAGCGGAGAGGTCAATCCGTTCACCGGCCGCTGGAGCTGGCATCTGCATGATTTCCATGATCTGGACGCCGTTTCCCGTGCGCTCGGATATCTGAAAGGAACGCATGATTTTTCCACGTTTTCCGTGGAATCGAAAAAATACGATGATCCTGTCCGGTCGATTCTCCGTGCGGAACTGTATGAATGCGGATCGCTGAAATGCATTCATTTTATCGGCGACGGCTTTCTTTACAAGATGGTCCGGAGCATGGTCGGGGTTCTGGCGGAGATCGGACGCGGCCGCATCGCTCCGGAGATCGTGCCGGAGATGCTGGAGGCGCGGAGCCGCTGTGCCGCCCGGGACACCGCTCCCGCCCGCGGACTTTTTCTTATGAAGGTTTTTTACGAAAACAGGGAATGGGAAGACTATTCGGTCGACACCATTCCCTGGATGGATCTGCTTACCTGACCCCCCTCGGCGGTCCGGCTGTGGAAAGCGTTATTTGTCTGCTGTGATCCGGTAGATCATGGCGACTCCGGCGGGGCCGAAGACTTCGGCACGGAAGTGGAGTCTGCCGTCTTTCTTTTCCGCAGGGATGGTTCCCAGAACGGAGCCGTCCAGACCAATCGCCTGAACGGTCCAGCTTTTTACCACGGACGGCACCTTCATTGCCAGATCAGCGCGTCCGCGATATGCAAGAACCGGATGTTTGCCATTATTCAGCGTCAGGCGCGCCTCTTCATTCTGGAAGACGGTTCCGCTGTTGATCGCATCCGTCAGGTGGAAGAGGAGAATGTCGCGGCTTTCCGTAAGCGGTTTGTTGTCAAACGCATGAGCCGAGATTGTGGAGAAGTCCAGCGAATTCCGGATTGACAGGAATTTTCCTGCCATGCTTCCGCCGGGAAACGTGAAGAGTTCTGATTTCGGCGTGACCACGGAAACTTTCATTCCGTTCCGGTCCAGCGCAATCTCGTCGGTGGAGCTGACGGCGATTCCCTCTTTCTGATAACGATCCAGTGCCTTCCGGTACGGAGCGGGCAGTTTTGATTTCCAGTTTTTCTCCGGGAGTATTATGGCATTTTTAACTTTTGCTTTTGCCGGAGCCGATCCGATTTTTGTGAAGAATCCGAGATTGCGGAATTCCGGATCAAAGCTGTCGTTGATTCCCGGATTGTCCCATCCGAAGCAGAGAACGGGGTCTTTCGCCGGGGCAACATCGCCGCGGACGAAGAGAAAATAGAAGATGCGTCCCGTCAGAATCCCGATCGGTTCGTAGTAGTGATCGAACGAACCGCCGCCTGCCAGACGAGAGAGATTTTTTGCATTGTGCCCATAGGCAAACCGGTAGAGTCCGTCCCAGTCCTGAAGCGCGGCGTAGGCTCCCGCCATTGCGGCAATCTCGCTGCGGAAGCGGTTCGGATAGCAGAACTGGAGTTCCGTAATGATCATCGGTTTCCCCGGCAGACGGATTCTCATATTGTTCATGATGGAACCGTTGCCGGTGGCGATGGCGCTGCTCTGAGTGTTCGAGATCGGCACATTCCAGTTGTTGAGCGGGTAACCCGGATGATCATGATAAACATGACCGTCGATCAGATCCAGTTCCCAGCGGAAGGGCTGCAGGTTGAGATTGGCATCGTTGTTCAGGTTTGTGAGATACATCTTCGCGCCGAGCTCCTCCCGCAGAAAGCGCATCTGTTCCCGCTGGACTTTGAACTGTCGTTCTTTTAAGAACTCATAGAATTCAGGGCCCCGTTTCTTTGCCAGTTCGGGGGTGTAGATCTTCTTTTCGCGGAGGTAATCGGCGTAGACTTTTTCTATGAGCGGGAGCAGCTGCGCATGGGAGTTCCATGTGTTGTAGATCGGCGCCTCGTTGTCCAGATTGATGGCGAACAGAGCAGGATCCTCCAGCATGCTCATGCCGGTGTAGGGGTTCTTCATGGTCAGGATTTTTCTGGCATAGTCCTTCCAGTTCCGGAGGGCACTGTCGGAGAACATAGTCAGTGTTTTCCGGATGCTCTGATCGTCGGAGGAGCGACACTCGGCGATCTTGTCGCCCGGACGGACAATGCGGGTGCTGTGAAGGTCCGTTGTTATATACATGCCTTTTTCCCGGAGTTTTGCCCAGAGATAGTGGAATTTGTCGAGCCGGTCTTTTTTGAAGTCGAGGGTGCTCGGTTTGGACCAGTCGTAGATCCAGTTTTCAAACTGGTGCAGACGAATGGAGTTGAATCCTTCCATGGCGATGCGTTCCACCAGAAGATCCGTTTCCTCATGAGTCGGCACATTCAGGAACTGCCCGAAATTTGTCGCGTTGAAGCGGATGCGTTTCGAGGGATCTTTCGCCAGAACAAAATGACCTTTTTCATCAATTTTCAGCGCACCGTCCCTGAGAGAATGAAACCGGTTCAGTCCGGAGAAATCCATGACGGAGCCCTTGCGGAACCGGAACGGCAGAGCAATCGGTTTCCAGTTTTTTCCTTCTGTAATAGTGACGTGCCGTTCCGCTGTGCGCTGGGGCCGCAGATTCCCGAGCGAGACCCCGGCAATCATCCAGACACTTTCTCCCGGGATGAAACGAATGGCTTTCAGCGGTTTCTCCGGAATCCGGAATGCCGAGACAAAAAGACCGACTTTGCTGCTGCGGTTGTCACCGGTCCAGCCGATGACTCCGTTCTCAAACGAAAAGACCGGCGACCACCAGTTGCCGCAGTCCCTGCCGGCAATGACCGGAACGGTTGTTCTCGATCCGTCAGAGAACGCGAGTTCCGCCGATCCAATCGTCTCTCCGTTTTTCGGAACCCATGCCGCGGCGTGAAGCAGATAGAGATAGCGCGCGCTTTCTGCTTTCGCAAACGTCAGCATTCCCGCCGGCGGGAACTTGCGGAACCGGGAAAGGATAATACTGCTTCTGCCGCTGTTTTTCGCCGGATCAAGAATTTCAAACGGAATACCGGAAAATTCCCTGGTGCCGAACTCCGTCATGCAGGAAAGATCGTTGGCGGGTCCCTGGTCGGTCCATCCGCCTTTGCCGTCATCCGTCTGTTTGTCGGCGAAACCCATGTTTGCCGCGGAGGCAATGGAGATGGTCCGCATGGATGGCTTCTCCCGCTGAATCGAGACGTTCATGTCGAAGCGCTTCTCCCGGTTGGACTCCGGAACGTGAAGGTGAATGCAGTAGTAAGGCTCCTTCGTCGAAAAACGGAGATCGCCGATCGAAACGGAAAACGTGCCGCGCAGCGTGTAGACTTCCATTCCGGATACGATGCGGAACATATTGTTGTCTTTCACGGGAGTCCATTTCAGAATGTCCGCCCGCTCTTTTTTTCCGGAAAGACGGAACAGCTTGCCATCGACTTCCAGATCGGCGGGGCGGTCGGCGGGAATCTTGATTTCCGCGCTGATGTGGCGAGTATCGCCAACACCGCGAAGAACGGCGGTATACTGCCAGTTGTTGTCATTCCGTTCCGTCAGAGTGCAGGTGGCTTTCGCCCCGCGTCCTTCCGGATAAGAACATTCGCCTGCAATGGAGGTGCTGGCATCACCGTTACGGATCACTTTGCCGTCCTTGAAGACAATCGGCTTCCATGCGGGATTGTGACGCCATTCCATACGGATGTTTTTCCCGAGGGCAAGACGCCCCTGCGGTGTAATGGAAACCGAGGATTCTGCGGCACAAAGTCCCGCTGCGGCAAGAAAAAGGACAAAAAAACTGCAAAGATGGGATTTCACTCTTGTACTCCTTAGAACGTTGTAACGGTACCGGTTGCTTTGTTGTAGTATTTCTGGAAGCCCGAACGGACTCTCAGTCCGTAGTGGCCGCGTCCTTCCACATGACCGTCGAAGAACAGGGCGTTCGCCCGGTTGTTGTGGAGTGGATAAATGGCTGTTTCCGAAGCAAAACGATAATAGGGCTTCTTGTCATAGGCATGGAAGGAGTCGGCAAGGATAATGATGTCGCTGAGCATTCCTTTCTGCGGCGGAATCATGTCTCCGGCCGTATTGAGTTTCGGGATCTGCTTGATGTTCGGATAATTGCTTTCATTCCACCAGCCGTTTCCCAGAGCCGTATTGTAGCCGTAGACGTAGCTGAGATAGGACCACGCATTGTCCAGTTTGAAGCCATGAAGGGAGGGACAGACCAGCGGACGGGTGTTCTGCTGTGTCAGGGTGTTCCAGGTGTATGGCAGTTTTGCCATCGCCCGGATTTTTTCCGACCAGCGGACATTTTCTCCATTGACCGCCGGATAATATCCGTCATAGTTGTCCGCATACTCCATGAAATAGAGCCCCTGCTGTTTCAGATTGTTGATGCAGGAGGTCGCTCTCGCCTTTTCCCGTGCCGAATTCAGCGCAGGAAGCAGGATCGCGGCAAGAATGGCAATGATCGCAATAACGACAAGAAGCTCTATCAATGTGAAATTTCTTTGCTGGCATTCCGATGAGCACGGGAGGTGTTCCCTCGTCATTGATTCATTTTGATGAATCATTTGTATTTTCTCCTGTTTGACTTATTGCTTTTTCTGTTTTATAGTATTCTCTGCATAAAATTATACACAGAAAAGGGTTTTTGTCAAGATCTTTTTTCTGTTTCAGCATGAGGAATCAAAGAAAAATAAATGAGGAATCTAGGACAGCAAAAAAAGCGCCGCCACTCGCTCCGGAAGCCGAAACATGAAGATTCCTGGTCGGACGGTCCCCTGTACGATCTGCAGCGTCGGGAAACCTGGAGAATGCCGAACCATATTCAACTGCCTTTGTTCCCGTTCTGCATGGAAGAGGAGATCCGGGTGGGTGAATACTGGTACCGGGACAATTTTACACGCTATCTTCTGATCGTGATCGGACTCGAAGGCAATATTTCGTTTCAGTTTGAGGATCATGAGGTTATCCTGACCCGCGGACATGTTCTGATCATTCCGCCGGGGACCTCCTATCTGCTGAGAAATGCGGATACCTTCACTTCCCATAAGGTCGTGATAGAGATTATCGGAAACAACCTGAATTCCGATATTGCCACACTGGGCCTGAACCGTCTGACCCTGATAAAAACAAAAGATTTCCTGAAACTTGCGGAATGGGTACGTGAAATCGGTGATCTGATCCGGAAAAATGAAATTGAGGACATTCCTCTTCTGGTCGGGCTCTCGTATCGTTTCTGCACCAGCCTCTCAATGCTCCTGCCGCGTGCGGAACCGGATAATGTCCTGCTGAGCCGGGCGCAGATGATTCTGGAAAGCAATTTCGAAAAGAAAGTTACGATTGGCGCTCTGGCGGAGGAACTGCATTGTTCGCCTTCCTTTCTGAATAAGCTGTTCCGACGGGAACTGGGAACAACTCCCCTTCAATATCGCTTGGAAAAGAAGATTGCCTGCGCGCGTTATCTTCTCTGTTCCACCACGCTGACGGTCAAGGAGATCGCATTCAAGCTCGGGTATTGCGATCCGTTCTATTTTTCAGGGGAATTCCGCCGCATCACGGGAAAATCTCCCGGTGCGGCAAGAAAGAGAAAGGCTTTGATCTGAACATCGGAAATCTCCTGCTCAAAAGGGGATCAGGGGATCAGCACGATGTCCAGAAATTCGCCCGGGCGTTTCGGAGTTTCACCGATTCCGGGAACAAGCTGGAGGTAGCCCGCGCGTCCTTTTTTATTGGCAATGTTGACCAGTATGTTTACTCGCATGCTTTCTCCGTTGCGGAGCAGAAACGGACTGACGCTCAGACGTGGAAGCGCCATTTCATAGATGGTCCTGTCCGGCAGAACCCGGATCGCCCGGCGGATGTCCTGATTTTCTCCGGCGCTCTTGCTGAAACTGTCATATCTGGAAGAGGAGACGGCATTGCTGTAGACGACCGGTTCTTTTTTCCAGAGTGCGAGCATATATTCAAAATCGTCATCCTGATAACCCGCCTGTGTCTTCCGCGCGTTGCTGAGCGGATCGAAGGCGAACTGGATGCCGTCTCCGAGCCAGAGGGAGCTTTTTCCGAGTGAGTTTTCCACATACCCTTTTTTGAACACGGTGACTGCCAGATAGAGGGTGTTGTCATCCCACATCATCCGTGCGGCGGCCGTAACGGAATTTTCACGGTTTGTCCATGCGTTCAGCTTTGTCCTTTTTTCCAGAGGGATTGGCTCCGCTTTTTCCGGCCAGTCGGAGAGATCTCCGTCGATTGCCGGTGCCTTCGCCGCTTTCGGAACAGCCGCTGCCCGCAGATTGAACTGGAATTCCTTTGCGCTTTGATTTCCCTGCGGTCTGATGGAGACCTTCAGGGGATAATCCTTCCGGGAGATCGGATGCAGCGAGCGGAACTTGACATCAAAACTGCTTTCCGGTTCAATGGGCCGGAAGGCCTTTGTATTCCCTTCCGCCGTGACGGTCCCGCTGATTTCCCCGCTTCCCAGATTATGAATCCGGATCAGATAGCTGTTCCGATCCGCAATCCGGAGCGAGGCATCGAAGAGAGTCCCGTTTTTCTGGACAATGGATTTCCGCAGCTCTTTTCTCAGCTCCTCGCGGGAAAGGGTGCTTACAACATAGACCGGATACTGGTTCAGGAATATTCCGCCGCTTATTTTCGACCCCATGATATCATGGAAAGCCGATGTCTTTTTCAGTTGTGCGGAAGGTTCCCATTCGACCGGGGTTCCGTTCCATTTCCAGAGAACGGCAACCCTTGCGTTGTCGCGGTCGAACAGATAGCATTTGAAGGAACTTCCGATCGGAATCCGTTCCAGCGGTTTTGCGTTTTCCAGCAGATCCGCCGCTGCGCGGCAGGCGAACATGACCGGCGCGGGAAGCGGTGTGAAGCTGTTGCCGGGATTTCCGTGCAGTGTAAAGCTCCAGCCGGTGCCGGACATGTTCCAGTCGAATGAGAAATGATGAAAATGAGAGACCCCGTTTGCCAGCGCGATCAGCATCAGACGGGTGTTGTAGGCGGTTCTTTCCCGTTCATATTCCGGAATGAGATCGTCGGCAAACAGGGTGCTGCTGCATGCGCCGCTCTCGCTGGCAGCAATCGGAAACGGTTTCTTATGGTTTTCCGCGCAGGCCCGAATGGTCTGCAGATCGCTCTCATAATCCGGAAGTTCCGGCGACTGACGGTAGGGATGTTCCGTGATGATATCCAGATCCTCCGCACCGCCTCTGTTCAGGATCGCGGTGATCCATCCGGTATGCCGCGAATGTGCCGCAGGACCTGCGATCTGAGCTTCGGGATCGGCATTCCGGATGCTTCGCGACAGGGTTTTCAGGACTCGCAGATAGGTCGTGATTCCCATGGAGTCATATTTCAGCGGATCGGGATTTTTTTGCCGTCCCTCTCGAAAATCCGGTTCATTGTAAATTTCATACGCATGGATTTTCCCTTTGTATCTGCGGGCGAACCGTTCGACCTCTTCCGCCCATCCGGAGAGATCTTTCGGAACAATGTGTGAACCCGGAGGATTCGGGACATGTCCCTCGGGACCTTCCAGGCACATCATGACGTGAAACCCGTTGTCGGCAAACGCGTCGACGTCACGATAGCCGAAACAGGGGGTCCGCCGGAATGCGGACCAGAGCCGGACCGCTCCAATCCGGAATTCTTTCAGCATTTCAGCCGCTTTTCGCGAATTGCCGTTTCCCGACGAATAATTGATGCCGATTCGCCTGTCGATTGCTTTTTCCGGTCCGAGAATTCCAAAATAAACTCCGGTTTTTTCGCCGTTGACGTCGAACAGAAGATTCATTGCGCCCCGTATTTCGGCGGGAGGATGAAATTCAAAGAGAGACTTTGCTTCGCCGCCCGCGGCAATCCTGATCGAGCGTGTTCCCGCGGATGCCTGTACCGTCCTGCCGAAGAAATCTTTCATTTCCCAGCGGATTTCCGCATTTTCATCGTTCCTGGAAAGATTGTTCAAATGCAGCGTGACCTTGACCGGAGAGCCGATGGGGTAATACTGTTTTTTCGAATCCAGAACCGCATGGGCGGTGATTCCGGATGATTCCGGGACGGAACCGCGTCCGCCGATGTGATAGGTGACGTCATCGATCCAGACGGGATCCTGGGAACCGATTTCGGGCAGAGCCACCCGGTTGACCGCCGCATATCCGTTGACCGGATCTCCGACCAGATAAATCCGCCCGTCCGGTTTTTTGCCCCAGACTGGAATGTGAAGTTCGCACTTTGTCCAGCGGTCGTTTGTGATGTCTGCTCCGCCGCTGTAAGTAATTCCGCTTCCCAGAAACAGTCCCAGGTAAACGCGCTGTTTCGGTCTGCTGCCTCTGCACCATGCGGTCAGGGTGGCGCTTTTCCCGGGAACAAAAGGAACCGGGTTCAGGGTGAAGCGCCCCGTCTGGTTCGGTTTCCGTTCATAGCGGAACGAGTATTTTCCGGATCGTTTGATCTGGCGGTCCAGAGAGAGGGAGATCGTATCGGTCCATGTGTGTCCGAGTCCATCATGGATCAGCATGTCATTTGAACTCATGATGTATTTCCGTCCCTGCACACCGACTCCGTACCATCCGCGTTCCGCTCCGCCGTTCCGAATATGGTTTACGCTGGAATCCGGTTCAGTTTCCCGTGTTCTGCCGAAGCCGATGTCGTAAATCCGGTATTTCCCCGGACCGGGAAATGAAATGGCGGTCCGCAGGGAAACGAGGTCACCGGGAACGAGCTCCGGGAAAATGAATTCCTTTTTTTCCGTTCCGGCAAGAAATATTTTCTGTTTTACAAAATGGGTTTTCGCCCGTTCGCCGTGGTAGCCCTGAAAACTGAGGGTGATCTGGGAAGGCGCGGAAGCGGACAGCGTTGCCCGGGTGTCAATATTCCTGCCGATTTTCGCAAGGGGTTCTTTGTGGTAAAGCATGAAATAGAACTTCTGAGGCGCGTCAATTTCCACATGATCCCTGTTCAGGGAGACTTTTACCGGAGCAATTGTCCCGTTGATGGCGACGACTTTGGCAAGGATGTTTCCTTTTTTATCCAGAAGTTCGAGAATATTGTTTTCCTGTCCGGGTCTGGTTTTGATGATTTCCGGGATGGTGTTTCTGGTTTTTTCTATAGTCTGGGAGGGAAGGATCGTTCCGGTGAAGACGAGTCCGCAGAACAGCAGAAATTTTGCGTACATGGTGATGTGGTTCCTTTCGCCGCTTAATATCTTGACCAGTTGTTTTTGAAAATGAGGCTTCCGATATATCGGATCGTGACAACATTCCCCGCTTTGTAAAGCAAATTTGTCGTTCCCCGGTGGTCCCAGGCAGGTGCGCCGGCACTAATCTCATCGAAATATTTCATTGTCATTCCGCTGTGGGTTGCTGACGTTATATTGGCTTTGTAGGTGTCATCAAAGTCATAATAGTCCATTTCGCCCATCAGCGGAGTTCCGTCGGTCACCGCCTCAAGACGGTGTTCACCTGTGTTTACAACCTGCCATCCTTTATCCTTCCAGACCCAGGTCGGATTTTTGGAGCCGAGAGAGTTTCCCTCCTGGATATAACTTGTCGGCACATAGTTGGTAAAGTAGCGGGCCTGAGGTGTCTTGTCGGATTTCCAGCCGGGAGAGGAGCCCGCCGGAGGAATGCTTGGACAGAAATACAGCCCTTTTCTCGTCCGATAAAGAAGACTCGTCCCATTGATGTAGATATCTTCGGTCGGCTGTTTTAAATACTGATTGACCCGTCCGATCCAGCAGGCATGGTTGACTGCCTTCGGCAGGATTCCGTCGTAATCATTCGTGTATATGACCAGTCCGGTTCCGATTTGTCTTAAGTTGTTGATGCACTGGGTCCTTCTCGCGCTTTCCCTTGCTGCGTTCAATGCCGGGAGAAGAAGACCGGCAAGGATGGCAATGATTGCAATTACAACAAGGAGTTCTATCAATGTAAAAGATATCCTTTGGATGTCGGCTGAACATGATCCGTTTTGCTGGATTCGGTTTCCTTCCGGAGAGCGGGATGATCCGGCACTGTCAAAGGGATTGCTGTTCCCATGTCCTTTAACGGAGGAGCGTTTTTGCCATTGTTTTTCGTTTGTCATCTTGAGTGATCCTTCTGTTCCATTTAGAAAAACAGCTTTCTTCTGCAATAAATTATAACAGAAAATGAGATGGATCACAAGAGGGAAAAAAGGGAAAAAACAATACCGGAAACGTCAAAAAAGTTACTTTATTCGTCATTCAAAGATTTTCCTTTCCGGAAATCCAGAGGAGAGAGTCCGGAAAATTTTTTGAATTCCATGGAAAACTTGACCGGATTCGGGTAGCCGACCTGACGTGAGATTTCCTTGATGTTCAGACTGCTGTTTTTCAGCAGAGCCGCGGCGGTTTTCATTTTCAGGTCAATCGAATATTCTTTCGGTGTCATGCCGCAGTTCCTGCGGAACAGCCGTTCGAGGGAGGATGTGCTCAGATTCATTTTCTGTGCCACATTCTGGATGGATACTTGATTCGGAATGTTGTATTGGAGAATGTTTGCCGCCTGAATAAAGGGATAGTCCTTGTTTTTCTGGATGGACAAGGCGAGAGCCGAAAGGAATTTCATTCCGCTGCCGACAATGGAAGCAATGTCTTCTCTGTTTTTCCGGCTGAGAAGGCGCCCGATGAGCAGAAGGGTTTCCTCAATAAGCTGCGGATTGTCCGGACGGATCACGGAATATTCGGCGAGGCCGAGCGATGCCACCAGCTGAGTCATCAGCTGTCCCCGCATGCAGACGCAGAGCTTCCGGGCGAAGCCGGCATCGCCCGGTTCAAAACGGCTGGATTCTCCGCGATGGAGAATGCAGACATCTCCCGTTTCCGCAAAGAATTCCCTGTCCCGCTGAAACAATTTCAGATTTCCTTCGAGGATATACTCGAAAGCGTAATTATAGTAGTTCGAATGAATGGAATACTCGCCGTCGCGAATGAGAAACCTTCCAATGTAATTCGGCCAGATTGGCAGAAGTTCACATACGGGATCGTGCCATTCATACGCGATCCCGCGTTTGTCGCCTTTCCGGTATTCCCAGGTGAAGGGGAAAAGGATTTTTTTCGTTTGAGGGGACATTTTCTTCTCCGTGAACAACAGCAGAGAAGATAGTGCGGATTTCGGAAAATGCAAATCCGGGATATGGAAACGGTTTTACCGCTTCAATCCTCGTGAGGCGTGAAGCGGTACTCCACCGACCAGCTCCAGACTTTTCCCGCCGGATAGGTTTCCGGTTTGTTCTTCCAGAAACACAGAGAGGCGCCATCCAGACGGAAATTGTTTTCCCCCCAGCTGCGGCAGTCCATGATGCTGAATGTGGAACCGGCGCCCGCGATTGCCTGGAAGATTCCCTCCGGATAGGAGATTTTCAAAGAGAGAATTCCTCCCTTGTTCATGCCTTTGCCTTTTTCGCAGGTCGCCGGGATGGAAATGAGCTGATCCGTTTTTTCTTTGCCGGCGGATGCCATTCCGCGGTCGATCACCGCCGTCAGCGGCAGATTCATGATGTTCCGGAAGATGTCCATGCGTGTCGCCATCGGGATTGCGGATGTGAACTGGTAGTCGATTTTGATTCGTTCCGGTTCGAAGAGAGTGGTCTGGCGATAGGTCGCCGCCTCGGGATATTTTGCGTTTCCGACCGTCCCGGAGGAGACAATCCGTATCCGGTTGTTTCCGAGCTGTTCCATGGTCGCGGAGACCTGTCTGGCGGCATGCTGGAACAGGCGCGTATCGTATTTTTCCGCTTCGTCAATGTAATTGCCTACGACCGAGAGCGATTTGAATATTTGCGTTTTGCCGAACATTCCCTTGTTCAGGACTCCGGAAGGTTCTATCGAAGTCTGATAGGTTTTTCCCTGATAGGAAAAGGTTTTTGCCAGAGGCGCGGTTCCCGCCGCAAAGGATGCGGCGGATGCCAGAAGGAGTGTGGTGATCAGTGCTTTCTTCATTTGATTTTCTCCTGTACTTTGTTTTTCCTGTTCTGTCCGGTGAGGTGCGGTCGGAAGCTCCGCAATGCAGCACCTGCCGCTTTCTTATTTTTCTCCGACGCCGGAGATGACCGAGGCGAGCCTCTGCCGTCCGGTAATGGCGATGACGACCGGAATCGCAACGCCTTCCGAAACAATGTCGATGCTGGCGATTTTCCGGTTCGGGTGCGGATTGATGAATTCGCTGACGAAGATGCTCTTCTGTCCGTCGCGGTAGACGACTTTGGCATTTCGTTTCTCCTGCGCCTGCCACCAGTCGGGCAGATCGTAGCGGGTGTCGGCGGTGAATTCCTGAGATGTGCCGTCCTCATAGCGCAGAATATAGCGGACCGCGATTCCCGGCTCTCTCGCATACATGGCGGTGTGAAGAACATAAATGGCGTTCAGGAGCGTGTTGACCGGGATCCCCGTGACGCGTTTCGGGAATCCGGGACGTTCTTTTCCTTTCAGGACAATGCAGCTTCTGCCGCCGTTTTCGGCAGGATTGAGAATCCGGAACGGAACACCGCCCTGAAGACGTGTAATCTTTCCACAGGGAAGATTGCGCATGTCGTTGCTGGCGCCGAAATCGGTCCAGCCGTCTTTGCCGTCGCCGGCCTTGTCGTCGGTGAAGGAGCGGTTCACGGCTTTCGAAAGATCTGCAAAGAAGGCGTCTTTTTCCTCCAGATACAGAACTTTGCCCGACTGCGCGTTGGGAATCGCAAGTGCGTATTTCGAAACGTCCGGAGCGGTGAAATAGTCCAGAAGAGCGGTCAGATATTCTCCGGCGGCTCCGCTTTCCCGGATGCGGTCGGATGCGGCAATCTGGGAGAGAATCACTTCGCCCTTTCCGATTTTCACATCGCAGAGAACCGATTTATAGCAGTCCGGATCGAGGCTGGCGGCAAGCGGCATGACGGCAACCATTCCGGCATCCATCGGGCCGATCGCGCAGCGGCTCATCCGTCCGAGATCGCCGAACCAGCTGTCCATGTCATCCTGCCGCAGGTTCTTGAAGACGGGATGCGCCGGATCGACCAGTGTCACAAGTGTCCCGGGATTGCCGGAGACAATGCTGTAATTGGCAAGGAACGGGACTTTTCCGCAGAAGGTTTGTTCCAGAACCAGAAGTTTCCCGCCGTTCTGCACCCATTGGAAAATGCGGTCGCCGGATTCCAGCACGGTTTTGTCGAAACTGTTGGTGCCCAGAATCAGATGGGTGAAGGAATCAAGATTCTTGAAATCCCGGATGGTTGTGAACTTTCCCCCGAGTTTTTTCAGCGTGCTCAAGGTGGTCGGGGTTTTCAGGAGACCGCGATATTTGATGCCTGCGCTGTCGTAAAGGGCGCATTTTGCGGGAAGGGTGGTCTTGCGGGCAGGGAAGATGGAGACGTCATAATAATTGTCGCCGACCCGTTTGCCGTTTTTGAAAAGGTAGAGTTCCAGATATCCCCGTTCAATTTTTCCGGTGTCCGGGGCCTGGAAGCGGAAGAGAAGACTTTTCTGTTCCATTGCCGGGATTTTCCCGAATTTCTGCGTGGGGAAGGTCCGGACTTTGCCGCTTTCCAGACGGAGCTGCGGAATGACTTCGAAGACGGCGTCCTCGTTGAGATCGTTTGTGACAAAGAGTTCCACATCGACGCTCTTTCCCGCATAGGGCTGCTGATTGAACACTCCGGCGGAGACGAGTGTCGGATTGTAGCAGCGTGCGGTTTCATAGAATGCCGGAGTGAGGCTCCAGGCGGAGATGAGACTCTGCGGCATATCGGGAATCCGGTAGCCCTCGGGGAAATCGCGGAACATGTCGTACCACTGGGCGTTCGTATGGCCTCCGAGACATTTGGTTCCGGCACGGCGGTAGATCTCCATCGGACGTTTCAGGTAACGGAAGGCGAACTTCCGGTAGATCGGTTTTTTGGCAATGTAATCATCCGGCGTGGCGAAGTTGCTTTTGAACCGGAGATAGCCTCCGACTTCCGCTCTGGGATCCCGGAGCATGCCGGCGTAAGCCTCCTTGAAGGCTGCCGTGGTGCGCGGCATCTTCAGAACGTCGATGATGCTTTTCTGCGTGGTTGCGCCGCGGTAGCGGGCGCAGTCGCCCGGAACGCCGTATTCCGCATCGACTTTCGGGATCGGACGCTTGAAATAGCGATCGGCGACTTCGGCATAACGGTTGATGTGTTCGATGTTTTCCTGCCAGGAGCCGCAGTAGGAGCCGCGGTACTGGTGGTCATCGGCAACGTCGGTGCGTTCTTTGAGCAGACCGGCCTGCATTGCTTCGAGAGTCTGGCGGCCGGTGGAACTGCAGATCGGCCGGTTCTGGCGGTCCAGCTTCTTTACCATGGAGTAGAGCTTGTCGAGATTTTTCGAAAAGTAGAGATTGTGATGTCCCTCGTAGATTTCATTTCCGAACGACCACATGACAATGGAGGGGCGGCTGTAATTGTCGCGGATGAACGCCTCGAATTCGGGAGCGGATTCCAGAATGCAGTCGTTCCACTTCTTGTCGTAGGCGGGGAAGGAGCCAGGGCCGCTCCAGTCGAAGTAGACCAGCATGCCGATCTCGTCGCAGATGTTGTAGAGATTTTCCAGCGGCGTACCCTCTCCGCTGTGCGGACGGATCATGTTGACATGGACTCGATCCTTCATAAGGCGCAGGGTCTTTTCCGTGCCGTGGTCCAGATTGTTGTAGAGAGCCGGACTGCTCTGGATGGAGAACGTATGCATGCGCGGTTTGAATTTCTTCCCGTTCAGCAGGAACCATTCCCCCTCGGTTTTGAACTCCCGGAAGCCGAACCGCTCGAAGCCGGCGACTTTCCCCGCGGCATCGCGGATGCGCAGCACATAAAGATGCGGGTCTTCCGGCGACCAGAGCCGCGGAGCGGACAGTTTGATCGTTCCCGGTTCGCACCATTTCGATCCGGCGGCAATGCGGAAATCCTTGAAATTCCGGGAGACGGCGGTTTTGCCGTCCTTCCAGTGGATGATTTCCGCCGTGAATCCCCGGAGTTCCTTCGGAGAGAGGGTCTGCATCTGAATGTGGACCGTACTGTTTTTCAGGTCCGGCGTGATCATCGCTCTCTGGATAAAAAAGGATGCGGGAACTGTCAGCAGCCGGACGGAATCGTGGATTCCGCCGATATGCCGCCTCCAGTAGGAGGTGTGTCCGAGATAGTCGTAGACCCGGACAGCCAGCTCATTGCGTCCGGCTTTGACGAGGTCTGTGACATCGTACTGAAACGAGACGCCGCGTCCGATATGCGGTTCTCCTGCGGATTTACCGTTGACCCAGACATCCGCCCGTTCCGCGACGCGCCGGAAATCCAGAATGACCCGTCCCTGTTTAAGCTCTTCCGGAGAGAGATCGAAGGAGCGGCGGTAGTATCCGATTTTGCCGCTGGAGGTGTCGTAGCGCGGCGTCAGGTACCAGCTGGACGGAACGGAAATATCCTCCCAGTCCGCGGTGGAGATTTCCGGCAGGAAAAGTTTCTGGCGGATTCCCTCGTCACGGGCGGCTCCGGTGCGTCCTTTGACAAAGGGAACGGTCCGGAGTTTCCATTTGCCGTCGAGACTCCGGGATTTCCATTCAGGCGCGACCGGTTTGTGAATCCGTCCTGTCGGAAGAGATGCCTCCGGGAACGGCACGGGACCGGTGAAGGAACGTTCCTCCGGAATGGAGAGTTCGGCTCCGCCGGAGAAGATGGGAATACAAAATGCGCATCCCAGAAACAGGGGGATAAATTTCATTGGATAAAGACTCCTTTCCTTTATTGATCCTCGGCCTTGTCCGCCCAGAATATTTTTGCCCAGTTTGAGGTGGTTTCGTATGCCAGACGTGAATATTTTTCATAGCCTACATGTCCGTCGGCATAGAGAAGATTGGAGCCGAAGTTATGGACTCCATCGTTTTTGACGATAAATGGGGTGGTCCCTTCGGGACCGTAGGCGGTCCCGAGTACGGCATCCCGGACATACCATCCGGCTCCGGCACCGATGGAACCGCATTCCATCACAAGCATTGTCTGAGTCGGATGTTTGATGAAGTTCAAGGGTTTTGAAGCGGAGCTGTGGTCCATGTAGCATCCGCTGTCGTCGCCTGCGCCCGGATCGTTCATGCCGTAGGACACCGGATAGATTTTTTCGTTTTTGGTTCCGAACTGCTGCGCCGGACAATTGAAGACGGTTCCTTTTTCATTCCGGTTCCCTTTGCTGCAATAGCCGAGGGCGTTGTTCCATGCGGGATGGCCCATGTAGCAGTTGCCGTAATTGCCTTCAAGCGGTTTCCCCGTCATCCTTGTATAAAGAACATTTGACCAGTATCTTCCGCATTCGCATTCGTTGACCAGAGGCAGATATCCGTTGTAGTCGTCTGTATAAGAGTGGAATGCCAGACCGATCTGTTTCAGGTTCCCGGTACAGAGCGCCTGCTGAGCCTTTCTTCTCGCCTTGTTCAGAGCGGGAAGAAGAAGGGCGGCCAGGATCGCGATGATCGCAATTACCACGAGGAGCTCTATCAATGTGAAACGCCGGTACTTTCTTCCTGTCCGGGTCCGTGTTCCGGAACGCGTTCTGTACTTTTGTGAAGATCCGTTCATGGAAAACTCCTTTCAGTGAGTATGCTGTTTGTTATGAGTCCCGGGATTGTCGTTTCCCGCAATGGCTTCTTCAAAGATGGTTTCCGTCGCAAGATACGCAACGGCCAGGGGGATCATTTCCCGGGAGCATTTTCCGCTGAGCACCCGGGTTCTCAAATGCCAGTCGCTCATGCCGTAACTGCTCATTTTCCGTTCCACGACGTCCACGGTGCATTGAGGGCAGCGGGCGGTCCATTCCTCCAGGAGGACTGCTTCCGGATTCAGCATGTATGCGGTATTGAGGAGCGCTTCCGCATGCCATTCATACCGTTCCGTCATCAGCTGTTCGAGGAATTTATCGCCGCTTTCAATGGAGCGGATTACCATTTCCAGAGTGATGGGGTCGCCGGGAGATTTCATCTGCTGAAGAATTTTCGGACGCCCTCCGTTCGCGATCATTTTGGCAAGACGGTGCTCCAGCAGAAAGAAGGGTGTGTGGAAGGTCAGAAGCCCGTTCCGTCCGTCCGCGGCGGTTTCCTGGTCTTCTGTAACTTTCATGTAGGAGAGTTCTCCCGCGTGCTTCTGCCATCCGCGGTACAGCTTGCCGTTGAGGAAGAATCCAGCGGCGCAGGAATCGGTCAGCGTGATGAAATCGCTCATTTCCTTTGCCGCCCCCCAGCGTTTTTCCATGACAGGAAAAAGATGTGCCACATTGATCAGAAAACTGGGGATGCCGAAACGGTCGCGGATGAAATCTTTCAGATTGAATTTGCCGCAGCCGTCGAGAATTGCCGAGTAGAGGACATCTCCCTTGTCAAAATCAATGATTCCCGCGACGGAGAGTCCGATTGTGAGTATTCTTGAACGCGGGACCAGCGACATCAGTTCCTGTACGGCTTTTTCCAGAATGGCAAGATTTGTCGAAAAGTTGTTCTCAATGGTTTTGATGATTGGCAGGGGGATTTCCCGGACCGCGCGCCCGGCGGCGTCGAACAGGGAGGCTTTCGGCTGTTCCAGGGAAAAGGAAACGCCGATGGCGTAGAAAAGATCCGGAACCAGATAAAGTCCTGTTGTGCTCCGGCCCGGCCGTGTCCCGTTTTCCGGCAGTGCTTCGCCTTCCTTGACATATCCTTCCTCAATCAGCTGGGCAATGTTTGTCGTAACGGTTCCCCGGCTGAGTTTTGCCAATGTCCCGATATCGCGGCGCGCTATGCCGGGATTCTGCCAGATCAGTTCCAGCAGCTTCAGCGTCTTGTTGTCCTGACGCAATTCCCTGCTTTTCTCAATGACTTCCTTCAGCGAGAGTGGTGTATGCATTTCCCGGAAAAAACTCCTTTCTTCTTACATTATACGATAAAATCATCTTTTTGTCAAGACTAAAAACAAAATGAAATAGCCTTTTTTTTAAGTTTTATTTAATTATTATGATTAAAAACAAATTGATTATGTTTTTTCTTTTTTCACATTCCGCAAGAAGGGAGCGGAAGCGTCGTTGGAAAAATCACCGGATTGAAAGGTTCCGTGGGGGAAATGGATTTGCAATCGGGAAATCCGGGTGCTATACTATCTTCGGCATAAAATTGTTAGGGAGATTCAGGATCATGAAAAAAACATTTACGCTTGTGGAAATTCTTGTGGTGGTGGCGATTATCGGGATTCTTGCGGGGATGGCGCTGGGGCTGACGGCTTATGTCGGAGAGAAATCTGCCAGAACTTCCACTCAGACAACCATCAAACTGCTGGAACTCGCGCTGGAAAATTTCAAAAGCAAACATGGCGCCTATCCCGTGCTGGATTCCAGCGGGAAGCCCACGATTTTGTATCTGGAAAATATTTATTTCGGCGATTCTTCCTATAAGAATACGCTCTGGGGGTGCTTCAATGACGTGACGGCGGATACCGCGACTTCCGCTGCCGACACGACCGCTTCAAAACGGACCGCAAAAATCCGGGGCATCAGAATTCAGTGGGATACCGGCAAAAATCAGTACCAGGTTCAGGACGGGTGGCGTCAGCCGCTGATCTATGTTTATCCCGGAGTTGTCAACACAGGTTCCTACGACCTGATCTCCCTCGGAAAAGACCGGTGTCTGGGAAATGATACCACGATAATCAAACCGAATGCAAGCGGCGATTTGCCTGCGACGGTTACGCGGAACCTGGTCTCTCAGACATTTGATGTGGATGCGGATGATATTACGAACTTCAAGCGAGATTGATCCGTTTTTTTCGTTTCTGTCTGAACAGGATGGCAAAGACAGCGCTTTTCCGTTGAGACATCTTCTGGATGTTTCCGCAGAGTATCGCGGAAATGTCCCGCACTCCTGCGCTTTATCATTGCTTCGAGCAGCTGTTCCCGTTTTTCGGCGCGATTGTTGCACCACTCTCTTCCCTTGAAAACAGACGAGTTCCGGAAGAATTTCAACTGGAATCGGGCGAAGGAGGGAAAACGGGTTTGAAATCAAAGTGGAATGGTTGTAAATTATAGGATTATATAAAATTTCAACTGGAAGGAAGACGATGATGATCACGAAAAAGAACATTGTTCTTCTCGGTCCTCCGGGAGCGGGAAAAGGGACTCTTTCGGAAGTGCTTCTGAAGGATGAGAAACTGGCGCACGTTTCGACGGGAGACATCTTCCGCTCCGAAATCGGAAAAGGAACGGAACTTGGCAAGCTGGCCAAGAGCTACATTGATTCCGGCAAACTGGTTCCCGACGAGGTTGTCGCCGATATGGTCGCCGGGAAACTCCTTTCGGAAGAGTGCGCGAACGGATTTCTGCTTGATGGTTTTCCCCGTACGATCCGGCAGGCGGAACTTCTCGAAACCGCGCTGGAGAAAGCCGGCAGGAAACTGGATGCTGTTGTCCTGTTCGATGCTCCCGAGGAACTTCTGATCCAGCGTCTGACCGCCCGGCTTACCTGCCGCAAATGCGGAGCCAGCTTCAACAAGATCTTTTCCAAGCCGAAAGTCGAAGGCGTTTGCGACAGCTGCGGCGGGGAACTCTATCAGCGTTCCGATGACTCGCTTGAGACCGCCAAAAACCGTCTTTCCGTCTATAAGGAACAGACCTTCCCGCTGATCGAATATTATACGAAGAAATCGCTCCTGCGGAAAATTGATTCTTCCCTTCCGAAAGCGGAAGGCTATGCCGCACTGCGCGCGATTCTGAGCTGATAAAATGGCCAGAGATTACATTATTCACACTCCGGAAGAGGTTGCGAAGATCCGTGTTGCCGCCGCAATGGCTGGCAAGGCCCGCGACCGCATTGCTGAATTTGTCCGTCCCGGAATGAGCACGAAGGAACTGGATATGGTGGCGGGGGAAGTGATCCATTCGATGGGGGGCAAATGTGCGTTTCTCGGATATCACGGCTATCCCGGCAACATCTGTATTTCCGTAAACGATGAAGTGGTTCACGGAATCGGAGTTCCGGATCGTTGTATTCTGAAGGGGGATATTGTCAGTCTGGATGTCGGAGTGGAGTATGAGGGGGGGATCGGTGACACTGCGCGGACGGTATATGTCGGCGACGGTCCGGTCCCCTCGAAAGTCCAGACTCTTCTGGATGTGACGCGGGAGGCTCTGGAAGCCGGAATCAAAGCTGCGCTTCCCGGCAATTACATTCGCGACATTTCCGCGGCGATTGAGAAGGTCGCCAAGCGGAACGGGATTGGTGTTGTCCGTGATTTTGTCGGGCATGGCTGCGGAACGAAACTGCACGAGCCGCCGGAGGTTCCGAATTATGTGACTCCCCGCCGCGGACCGCTGCTGCAGCCGGGGATGGTGCTTGCGATTGAACCGATGTTCAATCTCGGTACCTATAAGGTCTTTGTCCGTCCGAACCGCTGGACCGTCTGTACCTGCGATGGAGAATATTCGGCTCATTTCGAGCATATGGTTCTTATAACAAATGAACAACCGGAGGTCTTAACCCGTGCCTAAAGATGACGTCATAAAAGTTGACGGGATTGTGAAGGAACTGCTGCCCAACACCATGTTTAAAGTGGAGCTGCCCAACAAGCACTGTGTGCTTGCGCACATCAGCGGAAAGATGCGTTTGAATTTCATCCGCATTCTTCCTGGCGATACGGTCACGATTGAGATGTCGCCCTATGATCTGACAAAGGGCAGAATCGTTTTCCGACAGAAATAATCCGAGCGCCGGAAAACAGTTTTGTTTTTCCAGTCCTCCGGGGTTAGAGAAATTCGACACTGCGGTTTCCCGAAAAGGAGCCGCAGCGTTTTTCTGTTTTAAATGTCCCCTGTCATCTGAACTGTTTTTCCGGGATCTCCTTTCCGGGAGAAAAAACAGGGGGCAGAAAAGTGAATGAGAAGGACTCCTTTCAATAGGAGTTTTTGTAATTTTCCATTCGATGCTGACCGGCAAGAGTGGCGAGCCAGCTGTTTCGTTTCAGCCAGTCGGCGCGAACCCTGCCATGGGTTGCCGATTGGACATGACCATCGGCAAAGAGTCCGTTGAGCGATCCCTTGTGACGGTAATGAAATCCGGCATTGGAGTAGAGATAGGGGTTGTAGGCTTCCGTTCCGGCTTGAGAGCCGGCAAAATAGATGGAATCGGCCAGCAGCCAGTAGGAGCTGGCGTGTTTGAGACGTCTGGTGTCAAAGCAGATGCTCTTGGAGCCGCTGGCGGTGAGGGATTCGGTGACCGGATTGTTATGAAAGGCGTTATAAGTGTTTCCGAGACCCATTAACACTGTGGAGCCGTAGGTGTTGCCTTTGTTTTTTTTCGGTGTGGAAACTGCGGGACAGGCGATGTATTTCGGCAGTTTGCTTTCGGGGAAAAACTGTACGCTCCATTGAATGTCGTTGATGGAGCAGTAGGAGACGGGGATAATGCCTTCGCTGTCGTTCGAGTAGAGAGAGAACAGCAGGCCGAGCTGTTTCTGGTTATTGCGGCAGGAGGCGGCCAGTGCCGCAGCTCTGGCGGAATTCAGTGCCGGAAAAAGTATCGATGCCAGAATGGCAATGATGGCAATCGTAACCAGAAGTTCAATGAGGGTGAATCGGATTTTCATTCTGCTTTTTCCTTTCCTGTTTTTTGAGCGGGATGCCAGAGTCCGTAGCGGTTGCGGAAACGGTAATTGTCGTTCGTACCGGACCAGATGCCGTAGGAAAGTCTGCCCTCTCGTGTTGTATTGTTGACTTTGATATCGAATCCAAGAATTCCGGGGGATTTCATCCCGAGTTCATTCCATGGAATCAGGGCTTGCGCCCGGTAGCCGTCCTTAGTTACGGTGACTGCGGATTGGATCCTTGCAGCATCCATGCCGAAGGCGCTTTTATGTTCCGGCAGTCCGTTGGCGGATGCGGGGGCTAGAAACAGGCGTTTAACATTTCCGCCTGCATAGATATTTCCCGGATTGTCAAGCGGTGAGGAATCGAAAAAGAGTTCGATGGAATCGCCGTTCCATGGAGCCTTGGCGTTGCGGGGGCCGCGTTCGGAATCGCGGACTGTGATTTGCAAGGAAAGTCCCTTGTTTGTGGAGGTGGCGGCGAAGGAGAAGCCGTTTCCGTTTGCAGTTTCCCCGTCGCGGAGGAGTTTGCGTTGGAAGGAGGGCAGGGGAAGGGTGAAGTTCCGTTCTCCGTCCGAAAGATACACTTTTGTGGAACCGGGACGGGCGTTCTCTGCTCCGGGGAAATGAAAGAGAGCTTTTTCATTGACATTCAGCTCTGCCGTTTGCGGCTGTTCTGTAAAGTCGGGACGGACGACCGCTGTTATTTTTTTCGGCGAGATATTTTGAATTTCCAGGAGGAGTTCCGGTCGATCATTCCGCAGGAACAGGAATGCCGAGAGAATCCGGAAGGAGAGAACTCCGGACAGTTTCGTCTTTTTCATGATGTTTTGCAGATTTTCCCCGCGGAGAAAAACTGGATATTCCGAAAGAGTAATTTTCCCATGGTGCTTGAGCGGATTCAAATACATATCAAGCACTTCAAATGAGCCTTCCGGCAGAGAGAGGACGAATTGCTGTGCATCCGGAGATTTCCAGACAGCGGCGAGCTGCAGTCCGTTCCGCATCCGGTAGAGATAGCCGGTTGCTCCGGAGGGCCACTGGAAGCGTTCCACAGGCGTGGCACCATTGAGAAGATACGATGCCACGCTCTGTCCGGTGTAACGGTCATGGGGAATGCAGCCGGAATAGACATAATTTTCTCCGAGTTCCCAGTGCGGCGCCAGTTCGTTCTGAAGAAGCTGACTGCTCTGGATCAAAATGGAGCGCTCGACTCCTTCTCCGAGATCAATCAGATAGCGGCGCAGAAGATGGTGCGCATGCGAGGCGCTCGCCGAGACCGCATAATACGGAATGGGGGAAGGTGCTATGTAGTAAAGTTCCGTATTCCAGAGCGGAAGTTTTGGAGCGTAACGATCCAGCTGTTTGCGCAGAGCCTGTATGGCGGAGTTTGCTGGTGTGGGGGAGGAATCCAGCGGGGTGGCATAGGGATGGAAACTCAGGGCGTCACAGAATTTCAGGACACCGCTGTCGCCCAGTTCTTTCAGAAAACGGTTGGTGGAGCCGCCATAGTCGGTTGTGAGTCCGCCGCCGATAATAAGAGCGGAAGGATCGTGTTTTTTGATGGTCTCCGCGGCACTTTTCAGATAGGGAACATATTCCTTGGCGGAGGGAAGGGCTATGTTCGGTTCATTGGTAATTTCGTATGCCGCTATTTTTCCTTTGTAACGAGTGGCAAATGCCGCGGCAAAGCGCTTCCATGCTTCCGGATCGGGCGAAACACCATCCCAGGAGCCGTTCATTTTGTGGATCCGGGTTGCAGATGATTTGAAAATCCAGTCGGGAAGGGGGGAATAGGAACGTTTCCGGTTCCCATGATCGCGCAGGAAGAACATGTTTCCGAGAACGGGCATCAGAACAAATCCGTTTTCGAGAGCCGTGCGGAAATGTTCATCCGCGATGGTCCAGTTGAACTTGCCGGGTTCCGGTTCCAGAATTTTCCAGGTGAGTTCTCCATCGTGAAGTCGGAGAAAGAGGGTTCCGGAGTTTCTGAGAAATTCCATATATTCCTTCTCTCCGCTGTTGATGGCGCGATATGCGCAGGAGAAGATGCCGTAGGCAGGCATTCCGAGATCGCAGTTGAGTCCGTTTGCAAATCCTTTGAGAGGAGCCGTGTCTCTTTTTTGAGGGCGGGGGATCTCCGTAAAGAACCAGCCTCCGAGGGGGTGGGTGCTGCCTGCTGCGTCGAAGACGCCTGCAAGACGGAAATGTCCATACCGTTTTGTTTCCGTGGAGACCGGCAGAGCGATTGCGCTGTTCGGCGGGACAGTTTGAGTCAATATTTGTGAGGGGAAGGAAATCTGGTCCATCAGCGTATCGTTCAGATTCAGTGTTGCTTTGACGGTCTGAGGGCGGTTTGTGTGATTGACGATCCGCAGTTCACAAGGGAGGCTTTCTCCGGGAAAGCGCACTCGTCTGTCTCCGCAGAGTGCGGCCTCGACTCCGGAGGAGGGCGAATAGGGGGTCGGACTCTTTCCTTCATTGAGCTGGAGAGCATCCAGCCAGACCGTAGCCGAATTGTTTTTTCCTTCCGCTTCCCAGCGGAACAGGGTGAAGTACCAGCTGTTCCGGCCCTTGGCGGTAAAGGTGAAGGAGTAGCGTTTCCATTCGTTGGCGGGACGGAAAATATGGGAGACAGTCATTGTCCAGATTTTGGAACGAAGAGTTGCTTCTCCGCAGTACTGACCTGCACGGATGTTCAGAGGTCTGCTGCTTTTCATGTACCAGGAGAAGGTGTAGGTCCTGCCCGGAACGAGCTGGTATTCCCGACTGACCAGTTCGATGGTGTCTCCTCCGGGATTGTCAAAGCGGATGCTCTGCCGGCCATGGACTTTTTCCGCTGTATCGAAAACAGGTTCCAGAAAAATCTTCCTGTTTTCCGGTCGAATATGGCGGCTGATTCCGAAATCGGCCCGTCCGAGTTCGAAACTGGAGTTGCGGATCGGATTGGCTGCGGCGATGAAGCTGCTCACGCTCAGAAAGAGAAGGAGAGAAAAGAGGAAATGTTTCATTTTTTCACCTCCCAGAGAATATCTTTTGCATACAGTTCCTTCAGAGAGTTCTGAAAGAGTCCGAATGTCAGATAGAGTTTTCCGGAAGTCAGCGTGGAGTTCGCGGATGCTTCCGGGACAATAAACTCAAAGGAATAGCGTCTCCACTCTTTTCCGACTCGGAAATCAATCGGTTTGTACCACTGTTTTTTATTTTTTGCCCACGGACTGGTCAGCTGGATTTGAGCCAGTCCCTCCCGATCGCCTTTGAACCAGCCGGAGACACGGCAGGTAATGCCAGGTTTGAAGTTCAGATTTTTTGTCTGAACCCGGAGTCTGCTGAAGTTTGCAAGTCCGTTTTTTCTGGTAATTTTAAGAGCCTTTCCTCCGTTGGCATGGTCGTGGGCCTTTACGATTTCCATGGTGCCTGCCGCATCGCCGCCGCCGTTGACCCAGCGGCCTTCCCGGAGAAATTCCGTGGGTTCCGTTCCCGTTTCCTTGTCGAAGGAGAAGAGAACCTTCTGGGCGTTTGCCGGCAGAGTCAGAAGCAGACCTCCAAAAAAAATTCCCATCCATATTGTTTTTTTCATAAGACACCTTTGATTTTTCTTTCTTTAATTATAAACTCTTTCTCTTGAAAAAAATACGATAAAATGTATTTTTATATTGAAAAAAATAAAAATATATCAGGAAAAATAAAAATGCAGATATTAAAAGATCTTTCCATTTTTCTCCATCAGAAGGCAAAACTTTCTCAGTTCAGCAATGCCTATGCCATGTACCGTGCCGGAACCGATCCCGATTCAGACTCCATTGGCGACTGGCAGGGATTGCTCAAATCCCAGGGGATCTCCTGCGTTTATCTGGGACGTTCGGAAATCAAAGATTTTTATCTTCAGCGCCGCGTGAAACAGAATTTTCTTTCTCTGGAATACATCTATTCCGGAGAATTCTACATCCGCAACGGCGATCGTGGATATCTAGGGGAGGCGGGGGATCTTTTTCTGCTCCACAGCGGAATGGATCACGATTTGATGTTCCTGTCGGAAAAAAAATGCCGGAAACTGGGAATGATTCTTTCCGGACGGATGCTTCCGGATCTTTTGAAGCTGTTTCAACTGGATCATGTCGATGTGATTCATCTTCCTGATTCCAAACGGCTGGATGATCTGTTCGACCGGATTCGCGGTACACTCCAGAATGCGGTCAGCCGAGCCTCCTGTGAATGGAACGCCGCCTATACGTTCGGACTGCTTCAGATGCTTTCCAATGTATCGAAGGCGGAACCGGTTCCTGCGGAGATTGCGAGAATTCTGGAATTTTTTGAATCTCACTGTTCGGAACCTCTCAACATCCGCCGGTTGGCTTCCGAGTGGGGGATGAGTCTGCCGACTTTGAATAAGCGCTTCCGGGCAGCGTTGCATATGACGCCCTACCAGTATCTTCTCCGTCTTCGTCTTCGCCGTGCGGCATATCTTCTTCAGACGGATGAGTGGACAATCAAGGAAATTGCGGAAATGGCGGGATATCGCAATCCGTTGCACTTTTCCTCGGAATTCCATCGTTTTCACGGGTGTTCCCCCCGGGAATTCCGGAAGAAGCTCCGTTCTCTTTGAAATCTTCTTCCGATCGTTTTTTTCGCGGTTCGGAAAAGACGCGGTATGATACGATCAGGGCTTGTATTTCAAACCTTTGCTTCCTCCTGACCAGCAGTATTCCTGAAGAGGAAACCAGAATTTGCGCTGGGGAGAATCCACTCCCCAGCTGATGACGTACAGATCGCTTTTCCGGTAGGAGGCAACGTGTCCGTCAAACAGGGCGCAGTTGATGAGTCCGTCATGATTCTTGCTGGAGAGGGTCAGCGAGGAGATGTTGCCGTCGACTTTCCCCCAGACGGAGAAGCAGTAGCCGGGATAATCGGTGCTGATTTCCGTTCCCCGGTCATTGTCCCCGAAGGTCAGAAGCTGGCTGGCCTGCCGGATCATGTTGGTTTTGACCGGAATATAGTTGTTGTTATAAGAGGGCAGTAGCGAGTCGTACAACGCGATTCCCAGTTTCCCTTCCCAGAAGCTCCAGTTTTTCACGGATGGACAATGCAGCTTGGTGTTTGTCGTGGAAGAGGTATAAGACAGCAGCTTGTAAAACCAGTAGGTTTCCGGCTTCGAACTGTTGTCGACTACAGAGCAGACAAAATCGTCATTGTCCAGAGTGTATTGCAGGTAGGCGATTACAAACTGTTTCTGGGCGGAGATGCAGCTTGCCTGTCTTCCCTTGCCCCGGACTTTATGCAGTGCCGGCAGAAGAAGAGCCGCCAGAATGGCGATGATCGCAATCGTGACCAGAAGCTCTATCAGTGTAAAGGTCCTGTGTTTCAGGGAAACGCCGGAGCGCCGGGAGAACTGTGGAACCCTCGGGGGGAAAATGATGTGCTGCATAGTAAAACTCCTTTATGGTAGACGGTTCAGAAGAATGCCGCGGATTTCGCAGTCCGCAGAGGTCGCGGAGAGAGTGAGGTTCTGAAATTTTCCGATGTTGAAGCCGATCTCCCCCGCGTTTTTTCCATTGCAGAGAACGGAGAGGCGGTTTCCCTTGCGGATGATTTCCACGCTCTGCCACTGTCCGGCGACAAACGGAATGTTCCCGGATGGGAGGACCGTTTCATTCCGGG
>CALXMJ010000226.1 GCA_944389445.1 uncultured Victivallales bacterium
TTCCGCCGTTCGATCGCCGCTCATTATGTGGATCATGTCCTGCCCACGGGCGAGGAGGGAATCCGCATGCTTCTGGACATCACCAACGGCAAAAAGGCCGACAAGATCATCGAATGTTCCGGCAATCCGGAAGTCCCGGGCATCCTGCACCGCTATCTGAAGGACGGCGGCTGGGGCGACGACGATGAACCAGGTCATATCCATCTCAACGGCGATTACCCCGAACGCATTCTGTTCGACCATTACCATCGCTGGTTTGTCAAAAACTGCAAGATCACGATGAGCTGCGCCATCAAACACCGCGGCAAGGCGGAGATCCTGAAGTACATGAGCGAAGGCAAGTTCGACACCTCCCATCTGCCGATTGAAATCTGGCCCGCGGGCAAGGCGAAAGAGGCCTTCGAATACCAGCACAAAAAAGGCACCGACGTCTTCAAGATTCTGTTCGACTGGAGGGACTTTCAATGATGCAGTTCGGGAATGCCGCATGGGGTCTCCGCGAGACCCCTCTGGAGGACCAGCTCAAACTCACGTCCGCCATGGGACTGCCCCTGCTGGAACTCAGCATCGCGGGATATGACAAGGATTACCTGCAAACCGATGCCACTGCCGGACAGATCGCCGAAGTCCGGGAGCTCTTCTCCCGTTACGGAATCGCTCTGGACTGCGCCTGCACGGGAAACGACTTCACCGGAGACGATGCCGATCTTCAGCTTGCCAAAGTCAAAACGGTCATCGGCATCTGCGGGCAGCTCGGAGTGAAAGCGCTGCGGATTTTTGCCGGGTTCCAGTCGGACAGTGCCGTCATCGGCGCCCGGTTCGACCACATGCTGGAATGTCTTTCCGCCGCCGCGGAGTGCGCCAGACAGCACAATGTGGTTCTTGCGGTGGAAACGCACGGAGGAGTCACTTCGAATGGTGATGCGCTGGTCCATTTTGCCAGCGTCACGACCCGGGTGGACACCTGGCGCGAGATTCTCAAAACCGGCGTGTCGATCAATTACGATCCCGCGAATCTGGCGGCGGTCGGAGCAACCGATCCGGTGGCGTTCTATGAACTCTTCAAAGCATCGGTTCCGTATGTCCATCTGAAGGACTTCCGTTCGGTGCCGGGCGGAGTTGTTCCTGCCGCGTGCGGCGAGGGACGTCTCGACTGGAAAAAACTCATGGGAGCGCTCCGGGACTACTCCGGCCCCGCGCTGATTGAATATGAACTGACTGCCGATGTCGAAGACGGACTCAGACGCAGTCTGAAATTTCTGAAAGAAAACGAGGTGCGCTGAAATGTGGAAAAAGACCATCACAGCCTTGCTGTTCTATACCGCGGTTTCCCTGTTTGCAGGAACCGTCTATTTTGCCGGGGATTCGGAAAAATCGCCGCTTGCCTACCGCTGCGGAGAGGAGATCGTCTTCCGGATTTCGCTGGTTGAGGACGGCAAACCGATGAAAGGCGTGCCGATCCGGTGGAACCTCTTCGGAGAAGACGGCAAACGGCAGAAAGGCAACGCCGTTTCCGATCCGGAAAAGCCGCTGATAATCCGGACATCGCTCTCCAAACCGGGATTCGTCTATCTGGAAGCGAAGGCGATGGACGCAAACGGAAAAGCGTTGAAAGGTGCGCTTCCGCTTTGCATCTCCGCCGGAGCGGATGTGGAGAAAATCCGCCAGACCGTTCCCGAACCGAAGGATTTCGATGCGTTCTGGACAAAACAGAAGGCACGTCTGAAAGCGGTTCCGATGGAAGTGAAACTGACTCCGGTCCCCACGACTCGCAAGAATGTAGACTGCTGGATGTTCGAGATCAAATCCGTCGGGGAATATCCTGCAACGGGATATCTTTCCATGCCGAAGAACGCCAAACCGGGCTCCCTGAAAGCAGTGGTCAATGTGTACGGCTATGGATTCGGTTCCGTATCGAAGCAGGATCAGCTGGCGGAACGGGGGATGATGTCGCTTTCGATCAGCCGTCACGGACTGCCCCAGGGCAAGGAACAGAAATTCTATACGGAACAATCCAAAGGAACGTATAAAGGATTCGGATTCCGCAACAACAAGACGCCGGAAAACTGCGATTTCAATCTGATGATTCTCCGGGATCTGCGGGCGATCGAATATCTCAAGAGCCGGCCCGAATGGAACAAAAAAGATCTTCGGATATCGGGCGGCAGCATGGGCGCGTTCCAGGCGATCAACATTGCCGCGCAGGAACCGGCGGTCAATGCGGTGAGCGCGTCGATTCCGTGGTGCGCGAATCTCGGCGGAGTGAAGGAGGGGCGGCTGGAAGGCTGGCGTCCGGGATATACGCCGGCGCTTGACTATTTCGATATTGTCAATCAGGCAAAACGGATCAAGTGCCCGGTCACGTTTTATATCGGGCTCGGCGACCGTGTCTGTCCGGCATCCGGTCAGTTTGCCATGTACAATGTCATGAAATGCGACCGGAAACTGACCGCGGAACAGTCCGCCGGACATCGCAAAGCCTCTCCGAATTCAAAAAAATACACCATTTCCGCAAAAGCAGAATAAACGTCCAAATTCAATATAACGACAGGAGACAGTTACATGCCCAACAAACAGAAAATCATTTTCATGCCGCATGCGAACATCCAGTATTCGCAGCTGGACCCGAAACGCCGCGCATGGGTCGCGGAAAACTCGTACCGGCCACTTTTCGAGCTCATCGACAAGGGCGACTACAAGATCGCATTTGAGGCCTCCGGACGCACGCTCGACGTTCTCGCCGAAGAAGCCCCGGAAGTTCTCGCCCTTCTGAAAAAACTGGTTGCCGAAGGCAAAGTCGAACCGGTCGGCTCCCCGCACATCCACGTCATGCTGGCGAACATTCCGCGCGAAGTGGCGCTGGATACCCTCAAAGAAGGGCTCAAAACCTGGGAACGCCATATCGGGGTCCGTCCCCGCACCGGCTGGAACCCGGAATGCGGCTGGTCCTCCACCCTGCCCGATCTCTACAAGGAGGCTGGTTTCGAATCCCTCGTCATGGATGCCGACAGCTTCCTGCTCTCCTTCCCCGAAATCCGCGAAGCCACCGGACTCAAATACGATGTCCAGGGACACAGCAACAAAAACCATCTCTTCAAAATTGAAGAGTACATCAAGGACAAGCCCCAGTTCCTGCGCTATCTGACCAATCCGTCCGTTGCGCCGAACGG
>CALXMJ010000227.1 GCA_944389445.1 uncultured Victivallales bacterium
GCAGCTGGCGGAGAAGGAGTCCGAGCTTCTCCAGGTGAAATTCATCGAAGCCGGATATCAGCTCTGTCTCGGCAGGAAAACTCTTTCCGTTCACACGGAATCCGGCAGCTATGCCGTTTCTCTGGACGATGGAACGGTTCTGCGGAGCGAGATGGTCATCATTTCAGCCGGAATCCGTCCGGCAACGGATTTGGCGAAAGCGGCGGGAGCTGTGGTCGAACGCGGAATCGCAGTCAATTCCAGATTTGAAACCTCACTGAAGGATGTTTATGCCATCGGCGATTGTGCGCAGATCAACGGAGTTGTTTACGGCCTTTGGATCGCATCAAAGGATCAGGGCAGCGCCCTTGCGGAGATCCTTTGCGGAAAAAAGGATTCTTTTGAATCTCCGGTTTATCAGCCGTCGCTGAAAATTCCCGGAATCAAATTGAACGATATAAGAATGGCGGCACAAGACAAATGAATTCAGACAAATATAATGTTACTGTGGAAAACGGCTGTCTGGTTTTCCCGGACGAGAGCATTCCCCTGGAGACAATTGAGGAAATTACGGTTGATCATCGGGCGTTTACATGCACGGCGGCTCTGCTTGTGTTTGTCGCCGGATGCTTTGCGTGCCTTTATTTTGCACCCGAGCTGATTATTCTCGTGGCGGGATGCGTCTTCGTCTGGCTGAAGGTGGAGTATTCCAGATACATTGAACTCAAGATCCGTTTCAGGGACGGACGAGTCAAGCGGATGCTTTCCTGTTCTTTCACCGATCGGGATAGTCTCTATTCCCTTTATGACCGGTTGAAGAAGCTGGTTCCCCCCCAATCCTGATTCTTCCTTATGAAGACGGTCAAGCTCAAGCCTTCCGTGAAGGAAAAGGATAAGAAGAAAACCGCAGCGAAGAAGTCCCGGACGATTTGTCAGTCCGGAGCCGTCCCCTATCTGATGGAGAAGGAGGAACTCCGTGTGATGCTGGTGACTTCTTCCAGCGGTGATGCATGGATTTTTCCGAAGGGGAATATCGCCAAAGGAATGGATACGCTCAAATCTGCCGCCAAGGAGGCCTATGAGGAGGCGGGCGTCGTAGGGGAATGCGAAAACAACATTCTCGGGGTTATTCAGATAGAGAAATCGCCGTCGGATTTGGCCGAGGTCAATATTTATCCGCTGAAGATCGAAAAGATTCTGCCGGAATGGCAGGAATCGGGCGTCCGCAACCGTCGGATGTTCCGGATTGCCGAAGCGATCGGCGTTATGCGTGGGGAGCGTTCCCGCAAAGTCCTGGAAAACCTTCGTGACATGCTTCTGGAACGTTCGGCAAGGAGAGAAAATGGGTACTGAAATTGAGCGAAAATTCCTTCTCCGGGATGATTCCTGGCGTGAATCCGTGGTAAAATCCACCCCATTCCGGCAGCGTTATCTGCCGTTCACGGAGAGAGCCGGATCGGGACGGGTCCGCATCGCTGGAGACAAGGCCTTTCTGACGCTGAAAAGCACGGTGAAGGGGTTTACCCGAAGCGAATTCGAATATGAGATCCCTGTTGCCGATGCGAAGGAAATCATTCGGGATTTGTGCGCAGGCGCGTCCATTGAAAAGATCCGCCATCTGGTCCCGTACGAAGGGTTCCTCTGGGAGATCGATGAATTTTCCGGAGAAAACACCGGACTGATTGTCGCTGAAATCGAACTCGACTCGGAAGATCGCGCATTCCCTCTGCCGCCCTGGATCGGCGAAGAGGTGACGGGCGATCCGCGTTATTTCAATTCCGTTCTGGCGGAACATCCGTTTTCAACGTGGAGCCGGTAACCGACCGGGCGCCGGGAATTTCGCAGATGCAGATTGATTCCTACTTTGACGAAGGGAAAAAACAATGGAAGACCGCTTCGTCTCTGGTCACGGGACGCGCATTCTATGAACTATGGGAATCGGTCTGCCAGCCGGAACCGTTTCTGCTGCCTGAGACGTTTGAAATCGCCGGACGGCCGTTTGTCCTTTCCGGTGCTTCCGGCACCCTCTGCGGCCGCTGTGAATGGAGTGAGGCCTTTCAGTGTGCGTCTCTGATCGCGGAGTGCGATTCCTGGAGGAAGGAGTATCTTCTGCGTTTCGGACCATCGGGCGAACCGGAGATCACGGAGCAGGAAAAAATCTTCTTTGACGATGCCGGTCTGCTCTCCGGCGAACTGCTTGAACTTGTTTCCGAAGTCGTGGCGTATATCCGGGAGCATGACCCCGGGAAAGATATTTTGAAACTCAAACGCAGAGAATTTCTTGCATATCTTTCCGAATGTCCCTCCGCGGAGACTTCTCCGGCTCTCGGGACGCTGAAGCGTAAAACACTGCCCTCGATTCGAGGACTTCTGGCGCGTGCCGTTGCGGACCGCCCCGCCGATGAGCTTGATTTGCAGATGAGTTTGCCTCTCGACGGGCATTATGCAATGGCGGTTTCCGGCGATCCGGAGGATGTCCGGGTGCCGGAGGAGCTTTCCGGGTGTGCGCCGCGCCGGACCCCGCGGGAAGTCCGCCGGACGGTCGAGCTGTTGAAAACCGCCTCGAATCTGTCGCTGGATTATGAAAGAGAATTTGTCCTCCCGTTTACAAACGCTGAATTCTGCGGCGGGGATGACGGGAAGGATGCTGTCCTGAAAATGAGGCTTGATCCGGAGCTGCCGATTGAAGAGGGAGATCTGTTCCAGCTGTTCGCGGAGGAGGGAATCCCATGCGGGATTTTTTCTGCGGAGGTTGTGGACGGGGATTCTCTTTACGGGAAAATCTCCACCCCTCTGCTGCGGGATTTCCTGCTGCACAAAGAGAATTATTTTGCCCGGCTCCAACGCAGTCCCCGTTTCTACACTTCCGAGGCGATCGGACGCCTTTCAGAGATGCTCGGGACGGAAAAAAAGGATGATTCTGGCGCAATGGCGTATCTGCTCGGCCTGAAGGAAACCCCTTTTGCAGTTTCTCCCGAACCGCAGGAGAAGGAACCTGAAGAGCTGGCTCCATCCCAGCGTCTTGCATGGCGGGCTGCGGTCCGGACCGAAAATCCTCTGGTTCTGATTCAGGGACCTCCGGGAACCGGAAAGACGTTTGTTCTGGAACAAGTGCTCCGGACACTCTGCTTCCGCGGCCTCGAAATTCTGGTTTCCGCGCCATCCAATGCGGCGGTGGACAACATCTGCCGCCGTCTCAAGGATTTGCCCGTGCTTCGGTGCGGACGGAATGAACTGAATATCGCGCCTGATGTTGTGGAATCGCAATGGCGCGGCCGTCCGGCGAATCTGGTCCGTTTCCGTCTGCTGCGGGAGAAACTCGGCTGCGGTTCCATTCTTGCGGGAACCCATTTCGGCCTGCTGAGGGACAGTCAGATGGAAGAGCGGCTGCGGAACGGGGATATCTGTGATGCGGTGGTCTTCGATGAGGCGGGAATGTCGTCCCTGGAGGAGCTGCTGCTGTGTACGCGTCTCGGCCGCCGGGCGATTCTGTTCGGCGATCACCGTCAGCTTCCGCCGTTTCCCTTGCGCCCGCAGGTACTGGAGACGCTGAGAAGGTCCCGGCCGGTGGTGACTCGTGAGGAAAACGCAATCCTGACAAGCAGCGCGATGGAATGGCTGATCCGGTTTCGCGGATTTCCCGTTCTGATGCTCAAGGAGTCATACCGCTGTCAGAATCCGCGGCTTTTGCGTTTTGCATCGCTCCTGTTTTACAATGCGGAAGTGCGGCCGGCTGCACATGCCGAGTATTACCGTCTTTCCTATCCGGAGCGGATGCGCCGCTATCCCCCGGAAACCCTCTGCTTTTATTCGACTTCGGAACTGCCTCCGGAACGGAAGCGCGAAACGCTTTCCCTCGAAGGACGCAAACCCGGGCTCTCCAACCATGCGGAAGCTCTTGTCTGCGTCCATCTGTTTTACCGGATGCTGAGGAAGCATCCGTTGCGCGAGATCACGATGATTGCGCCATACCGCAGGCAGGTGCGGGTGCTTCGCGGGATGCTGAATATGGAACGGGCACGCCGGGAACAGAATTTCACTCCGGAAGAGTGGCGGATCTTCCTCGGAACGCGGATCGCCACAGTGGACAGTTTTCAGGGAGCGGAAAGCGATGTCGTGATCATCTGTTATGTCCGGAGCAATGAGAGGGGGATCATCGGTTTTACGGATAATCCAAACCGGATCAACGTGGCGCATACCCGCTGCCGGAAGGAACTGCATGTGACGGGGGATCTTGTCTGCCTGAAACGCGGGGCGCACACCGGGATTTTCGAACGGATGGAGCGGGCGTTCCGCCGGGACGGCGTAATCGTGACCGTGACAGAGCGGATGCTGGATGCCATGAAACGGGAAAACGAATCCTGAACTGTGTTGAGCCGGAGTTTTCCGGAACGCGGATTCTGGCGGAGAGCCTTCTCCAGGTTGACCGGTTTCATCCGGTTTTGTCATGCTTTTACGGAACTTTTTCCGGGGTGCGGGGTCTATTATCAAAAAAAAACGGCCGAATGATCGGCATGGAAAGGGAGATGTGTATATGAGATTCTTGAACCCCGATGTTTTATGGCATCTGCTCTGGCTGATGCCGCTGATGATTGTTGTTTTTGTCGTTTCCGGACATAAGACTGCCGCAGCGTTGAAATCCTTTCTCGGGAAACACGCGGAAGATCCGGAGTATGTTCAGGTTTCCAAAGGGAAACGACTGCTCCGGTTTGTGATTCTTCTTCTGTCGGTGGTGTTTCTGGTCGGTGCGGCGGCGCGTCCGAGCTGGGGCGTGCAGATTCAGGAGATCCACGGACAGGGACGCGACCTGCTGTTCGTGTTTGATACCTCGAAGTCCATGCTGGCGAAGGATGTGCAGCCGTCGCGTCTTGCCCATGCGAAATGGCTGGTCCGGGAGCTGGTGAAACAGAATCCCGGCGACCGATTCGGCCTTATCGCCTTTGCCGGGCGCGCGTTCCTGGAATGTCCGCTGACCTCCGACAAGACCAGTTTCCTGCAGGCGGTCGATGAGCTTTCCACCGCTTCAATTCCCGTTGGCGGCACGAATATCCAGGCAGCTCTGGAAACGGCTTTGCAGGCATTCAAAGCCGCGGAAACACAGCATCGCGCGGTAGTTCTCATTACCGATGGCGACGAGCTGGAGGGAGACAGCGGAAAAGCTGTCGATGAGATCATTGCCCGGAAGATTCCGCTCTTTATTGCCGGTATCGGCGATCCCGCTCAGCCGTCCATCATTCAGATCCCGGACGGACGCGGAGGGTTCAAAACCTTGAAGGATGCTCAGGGCAGCATCGTGAACAGTCCCTTGAATGAGGCTTCCCTTGGTTCTCTGGCGAAACGGACCGGAGGAATCTATGTCCGCTCGACTGCCGGGGATCCGCGCCTGAACGCTCTGGAAAAACGTATTCGCGCTCTCGCTCCTCAGGATTATGAGAGCGTTAAAACCACAAAACCGATTGACCGTTTCACTTATCCGCTTGGAATCGCATTCCTGCTGATGCTGGTCTGGTTTGCTCTTTCCGAGCGGGCTGTCCGCAACGGCGCAGCGGCGGCAGCCGCGATGGTTTTCCTCTTCGCCGCTCTGCCTGCTCATGCGGAGACTGTTCCGGAAAACGGGAAGAATCCGATGGATCGTTCGAATCCGGCGTCCGTTCAGGCACCGGCATCCGTTGATTCTCAGAAGGATGAGTCCGCCGGGGAGGCCTCTGCGGAATCCCGGACCGATGATCCGGTCGAACTCTTTAATCGCGGAGTCGATGCCCAGGCGCAGGGAAAGCTGCCCGAGGCGGTCAAACAGTATGAAAGCGCTCTCGCCAACGGTGTCGACAACACGGAAATCCGCGGCAAGGTCTCTCAGAATCTCGGCGTGATTACGCATACCAGAGCCCGCGCCGAACTCGGCGGATCGCTTCAGGCACTTCAGCAGCAGAATCTTGACGAGGCTCGGAAAAAGGTCGATGCTTCTTTGAAAGTGATGGACCAGGCGGAGGAGATGTACCGGGAATCCATGCGTGAAACCGAAGACCATTCCGGCATTGCGAAAAACCAGTCCATTCTTCTGGCTGATCGCCGGAAAGCCGAGACCTTGAAAAAGAAGATCGAAGAGCTGAAGAAAATGCAGCAGCAGGCGCAGAAACAGACGCAGCAGGCAAAGAACCAGCAGCAAAAGGAAAATCAGCAGAAACAGGATCAGAGCCAGTCACAGCAGAAACAGGATCAGAGCCAGTCTCAGCAGCAGTCTGCGCAGCAGAAGACGGAAGAGGCAAGGAAATCCGCGGAGGATTTACAGAATAAGGCTCGGGAACTCGGACAGAAAAAAATGGAACAGTCTGCTGAACAGGCAAAACAGGAACTTGACAAGGC
>CALXMJ010000228.1 GCA_944389445.1 uncultured Victivallales bacterium
TCAGCTGACGCTTTCCTATGCGGTGACGATTCATAAATCGCAGGGCAGCGAATTTCCCGCGGTCGTGATTCCGCTTCTGACGCAGCATTATGTGATGCTCCAGCGGAATCTGCTTTATACCGGAATGACGCGCGCGAAACGGCTGATGATTCTGGTCGCTTCGGAAAAAGCCGTATCCATGGCGGTGCGCAACGCGGTTCTGGAACCTCGTTACTCCCTTCTGCGGGAACGTCTTGCAGAGGCATTTCAAGCGGAGGGCTTCCGCTGATGCAGACCGTTCTGGACCCGCCGAGGACAAAAGTGAATTTTGATCTTCCGTTCCGTCTGAATCCGGAAGAGGCGCATGTCGTTTCCGCCGGCTCCTGTTTTGCCGCCGGCATGGCGGAGCTTCTTGCCGCCGCCGGAGTGGATTGCAAACAGAATCCGAACGGTATTCTGTACAATCCGGTTTCTCTGTGCGAATCGTTCCGGCGGATCGCGGAGAACTGTGCCTATCGGGCGGAGGATTTTGTGGAGGCCGACGGCTTCTGGCACGGGTGGCATCATCACGGGAGTTTTTCCCGTCCGTCTCTGGAGGAGGCGCTTTCCGCCGCGGAAGCGGAGAGATGCCGTTTTGCGGATCTGCTGAGAAAAGCGGATCTGGTGATTCTGACTCCTGCATCGGCATCGGTATTCGAGCGGGTGGAGAACGGGCAGATTGTGGCGAACTGCCATAAACTGCCGGGAACATTGTTCCGTCGCCGTCTGCTGAGTTACGGGGAGTGTGTGGAAGCGCTGGAGGGAACGGTTGCGGCGGTGCGCCGGTTGAATTCCCTCTGCCGGATCGTGTTCACGCTTTCGCCGGTGCGTCATAATCCGGGGGATCTTGTGACGAATGCGCGGTCCAAGGCGCTGCTTCTTGCGGCGATTCATGAGTGTGTGGACCGCCTGCCGGAAACGTTCTATTTCCCCGCATACGAAATTGTGATGGATGAACTGCGGGACTATCGTTTTTTTAAAGAGGACATGTGCCATCCGAACGAAACGGCTGTCAATATCGTAACGAGAACGTTTGCCGCCGCCTGTTTCGGCGAGCGGGTTCTGCGGATGCTGGATGAGGCGGAACGGAAACTGCGCCGTTCCCGTCATGTGGAACTCTGGAAGGGGTGAGAGAAATGTGCGGAATCGCCGGAATCATTCGAAAAGACGGTCTGGCGGTGGAGGAGGAGATCCTTCACCGGATGTCAGATGCCATGCGGGAGCGCGGGCCCGATGGCGAAGGTTTTTTTGTTCAGGGACCTTTGGCGCTGGTCCATCGCCGTCTTTCGATCATTGATCTGGAGGGCGGCGCCCAGCCGATCGCCAATGAGGACAACTCCATTCTGATTGTAGTGAACGGGGAGATCTACAACTATCGCGACCTGACCCGTTCTCTGATGCTGAAGGGACACCGTTTCCGGACCCATTCCGATTCGGAGTGTGTCCTGCATGCGTATGAGGAATATGGCGATTCCTTTCCGGAACATCTGGAGGGCATGTTTGCACTGGCTATTCTGGATCTGCGGAAAAACAAACTGCTCCTTGCACGGGACCGCGCCGGACAGAAGCCTCTGTTTTATTATTCAGACAACCGGATCTTTGCCTTTGCCAGCGAAATGAACGCTCTGAAACAGATTCCCGACTTGGAGCTGGAGCTTGACCGGGAGGCTCTCGGAGCCTATCTGACAAGCATGTACTATCCGTGCGGATCGACCGTGTATCGGAATGTGCGGAAACTTCTGCCGGGAACTCTGCTGGTTCTCGGCGCGGAACGTGTACCGGTGAGCTGGGAGTACTGGCAGTGCGGCCGTCGTATACGGAACTGTGCGCCGATGGATTATGAAACGGCGGTGGACCATCTGTATGATCTTGTAACGGAATCGGTCCGGTCGCATTTGATTGCGGATGTACCGCTTGGAGTGTTTTTATCGGGGGGACTGGATTCCACGATCATTGCGTATGCGGCATCGGTGGTGCCCTCTCCGTCTCCGCTGAAATGTTTTTCCATCGGATTCGAGGACCCCGCTTACGACGAGAGTGCGCAGGCAAAGGAAAATTATGAGTGTCTGCGTGCTCTTGCAGGCAGAAAGGTGGAATTTTATCAGAAAATCGTGCGGCCGGATGAGTTCAGCGTACTGGAGAAGCTTCTATCTCACTGCGGGGAGCCGTATGCGGATTCTTCGATTCTGCCGACTTATCTGCTCTGCCGCTTTGCGCGGGAGCAGGTGACGGTCGCTCTGAGCGGGGATGGCACGGATGAACTTTTCGGCGGATATGAGCGCTATCTTGCAATGCGGGCGCTCGGACATCTGGATGATTTTCTGTCGGAATCCCGTCGCCGCCGGATCTTCGGTTTTGCTGCGCGGCTCATTCCCTCCGCTGGAGGCGACCGGACGGCTCCGGCAAGACTGAAACGTTTCCTGATCGCGGCCTCCCGTTCCGCTTCCGAGCGCTATTCCTCGATTCTGGCGCCATTCACTGCGGAGGAGAAACGGGAGCTCTGTCTGTTCGATTTTGCCGGAGAGCCCGATCCGATGAAAGCATTTTTTGATTCGTTCTCGTCGGTTCCGGCGGCGGAACTGTTCGATTTCCGGAACTATCTGCCGGATGACATTCTGGTCAAAACGGACCGGGCTTCCATGGCGGTCTCTCTGGAGGTTCGCGCTCCGTTCCTGGATCGGAGCATCGTGGAATTTGCAATGTCTCTTCCGGACTCATATAAAATGCAGGGAATGCGTCGCAAACGGATTCTTGCCGATGCCTTCCGCGGCTGTTATCCTGAAGGACTGGATTCCATGCGCAAGCGCGGATTCGGAATTCCGCTTGCCTCCTGGTTCCGGAACGCTTGGAAAGATTCTCTGTATTCGTATCTGCTGGAAGGAAAAGGGGTGAACGAATTCGGACTTTTCCGTCGCGAACTGGTGGAACGCTGGATCCGGGAGCACTGTTCCGGTCATGCGGACCACAGTAAAAAGCTCTACACCCTGCTGGCGTTCGAACTGGCGATGAAGTAACCTCTGTCCTCCCGTCCCCTTTTATTACAGACGGGAGAGGATTGCCTGCCGTTTCGATTCGTATTCTCCCTGCGTGATGAGTCCATTGTCCAGCAGCTCCTTCAGCTGTTTCAGTGCGGCGGAGCAGTCGGACTGGGCGGACAGACCGCCACTCTGTGGGGTATTGATGATGACGCCTCCGGAAGCCGCTCTGGTCTCTTCAATCTCTCTTTGTCTGCGTTCTTCCGCGGTTCGTTCCTCCTGTTCCTGGAGGATCGCATAGGCGCGCGATGCCGGAGTCTTCAGAAGATTTTCAATGACCACCTCGCCCGCATTGGTATTTAACGTAATGGTACTGCGGAGTATTCCGATTTGGATTTTGGCATCCACAATGTTCCGCCAGATGGTATCCCAGATATCAAGCTGTCCCAGAATTCCGGTTTTCATCAGAATGACTCTGCGGTTTGTCAGGACCAGGGCATCCGGCGAGAAATTGAAGAAGAGCTTTTTCTGGAGGGCGATGTATTCGATTTTTTCATCCCTGGTCAGAAGCTTCTCCGCTTGATCGTACATTTTCCGCAAGACGCCGCCATCCTGTTTGTCGAGCGTCATTTTTGCAATCAGAGAGTTGACGGAATCCTCCAGCCGTTCCGCTCCGGTCATATCGTTAGGAATCGAGAAATGGTTCCCGCATGTGTTGCAGAGAATACTTTTTCCCTGATATTCCGGTCCGACCTCGTAATGCTGGCCGCAGTGAGTACACGCTATTTTCATAAAAAATCTCCTTTCATATAAGATACCGGAAAAGTCTTTTTTTTCAAGTCCGTTTATAGAAATAGAGAAAATGAATACAAGCGGAAGAGTGCTGATTTTTTTATCAGTTTGTTTTTCTTTTTATAAAAGAAGATTGTTTTTGTTGTAAAATTTGATCGTTTGTTGAAATTTGAACTTTTTATATCGCTGTCCTGATATAATTATCAGGAAGAGCTGCTGCAGACCCTGCGAGGTTTTGCAACAGCCCTTCTGGGAAAACCGGTTATCCGGCTTATTTCTTTCTGTTCACATAGGTTGTGTGAAGGAGGTGGTGGGCCAGATGGCTTCCGGGTTCTCCAAGGAATTCCTCGTAAATCTTCTGGATGGAGGGATTCTTGTGGGACTTGCGGATCGGTTTGCTGCGATCATCCTTGTAGAGAGCATCGAGACGTTTCTTGAGAATGGTCATATCGCCGTGGTGATAGGGCTGACCGCCTCCGTTGAGGCATCCTCCGGGACACGCCATGATTTCGATCGCCTGATAATCGGCTTCGCCGCGTTCGATCTTTTCCAGCAGTTTACGTGCGTTACCGAGTCCGGAACAGACTGCCGCCTTAAGCTTGATTCCGGCGATTTCGACTTCGGCTTCCTTGATGCCGTCGAGTCCGCGGACCGCGGTAAATTCGATGCTGTCGAGATCCTTTCCCGCGATCCAGTCTGCCGCAGTCCGGAGCGCCGCTTCCAGCACGCCGCCGCTGGCTCCGAAGATCACCGCCGCTCCTGTGGATTCTCCGAGCGGAGAGTCGTATTCCTGCTCCTCAAGATCTTTGAAGATGATACCTGCTTCCCGGATCATATCGGCCAGTTCGCGGGTCGAGATCACGATATCGACATCGGGTACGCCGTCGTGCGTGAACTCTTCGCGTTTCGCCTCGTATTTCTTGGAGAGGCAGGGCATGACGGAGACGACGATCAGGTTTTCGGGCTTGACCCCGATCTTTTCCGCATAATAGCTCTTCAGTACCGCACCCATCATCTGCTGAGGTGATTTTGCCGTCGAAGGCATGTAGATCAGTTTCGGGAACTGGTGTTCGAGGAACTTCACCCATCCCGGACAGCAGCTTGTGAGAATGGGCAGATTTTTTCCGCTCTTGACTCGTTCGATCAGTTCGGTGGTCTCCTCCATGATCGTGAGGTCGGCGGCGAAATCGGTGTCGAAGACCTTGTCGAATCCGAGCATCCGGAGCGCCGTGACCATTTTCCCCGTGCTGACGGAGCCGGGTTCCAGGTCAAACGCCTCGCCGATCGCCACACGGACCGCGGGAGCGGTCTGCACAACCACCGTTTTCGATGGATCGTTCAGCGCGCGCCAGACATCGTATTTATAATCCATTTCGCTCAGGGCTCCGACCGGGCACGCCTGTACGCACTGACCGCAGAAAACGCATTCCGTTTCCATCAGCGGATGGAGTCCGGCGGGCGCAACCACCGTGTTGAAGCCGCGTCCGACGGCGGAAAGCACCCCGACCGTCTGGATCGTGTTGCACGCGGTTTCGCATCTGCGGCACATGATGCACTTGTCCAGGTCGCGTGCGATCGCATAGCTGGAGAGATCCTTGTTGTAGGTGGACTGTTCCCCTTTGTAGAGCAGATGGTGCAGTCCCATCTCCTGCGCGAGCGCCTGAAGCTGACAGTTCAGGTTTTTCGGGCAGATCAGACAGTCTTTCGGATGATCCGAAAGCAGCAGATCCAGAATGGTCCGGCGTGCATTGATGACGCGCAATGTATTTGTCCTGACCTCCATTCCTTCCATGACGGGCGTACAGCACGCCGGCGCGAGGTTCGGACGCCCTTTGACCTCCAACACGCAGATGCGGCAGGACCCGCATTTGTGTTCGACATGGAAACAGTCCATCTTGAAATGGCAGAGGGTCGGAATGCGGATGTCGAGCTTTTCCGCGGCTTCCAGAATTGTACTGCCGGATTCCACGGCAACCGGCTGATCGTTTATCTTCAAATTCACATTCATAATACAGAGTCTCCTTGGAGTGGGCGGATTAGCGTTTTTCGATTGCGTGGAACTTGCAGGCCATGAAGCAGACGCCGCATTTGATGCAGCGGTTCTGGTCGATCAGATGACGTTCCCGGCGTTCCCCCGTGATGCAGTTGACCGGGCAGCGCTG
>CALXMJ010000229.1 GCA_944389445.1 uncultured Victivallales bacterium
CCCACATGTCGACCTGATCGCTGAAAAAAATGACGTTTGCCGTATTGCGCGAGGAGATATAGATCAGGATGAATGTCAGCGCCACGGTCAGGAAAGAGAGAAAACGGATTCCGTTCTTCAGCTGCATTTCCCGCGTCAGGCGGCGTGCTCCGGCAAGGGTTCGTTCGACGAATTCGGTCGTATCGTTCCTGGCGGAATCCAGATAGGCTTCCAGACGGTCGGCGCACCGGCGGAGCATTTCCGATGTCCTCCGCAGGGCCCTGAGCAGGAGCAGAAGCAGTATTCTATTTCTACGATAACGAACCATGAATGACGGACCTTTTTTTAACAGATAAATATTTAAAATAGCATTCTCTCTGTTATTATCAAGTCCCTTCGGCGACTTCTTTGGGGGATGCCTGCTTGAAATCCGCTTTTCCCGCCTGTATATTTTCCCAAAAGGTGAAATCCGGAGGTGATTATGTGGAAATGGCTGACGGTTCTTTGTCTGGCGGGAAGCTTCGTCTTTGCCGCCGATTCCAGTGTGAGAACGTTTGAATTCGAGGAAGGAACGGTGACCGCGATTCAGGATGCGCCCGGCGGAATGCCCCTGTCGATTTTTCACGGAGGTACCGAGGCCTGGAAGAAACGTCTTGTCCCGGATGGCAGGGTTCCGAGCTCCTTCAATGTCTTCCTGATCCGGAAAAACGGAAAGCAGATTCTTGTTGATGCCGGAAACGGCGGCAGGAAAGGAACCCTTGTCCGCAGACTGCGGAGTCTCGGTATCGCGCGGGAGCGGATCGACGCCGTCCTTCTGACTCATATGCACGGCGATCACATCGGCGGGCTGCTGACTTCCGACAACAAGGCCGCGTTTCCCAACGCCGCAATTTATGTCTCTGAACCGGAACGCGGCTACTGGGCAAAGCAGAAAAATGCCGCTCTTGCGCAGCAGGTCCTGCGCGTATATCGGAAACATCTGCATGTATTCCCGTTCAATTCTTCTGTTTCGGAGGGATTTACCGCCCGTGATGCCGCCGGTCACACGCCGGGGCATACCATTTTTGAAATCGGGAAAATCCGCTTCATCGGGGATCTGGTGCATGGCGCGGCGCTTCAGTTTGCGGATCCCGGCATCTGCGCGGTATACGACATGGACCGGACCCGGGCGGTTGCGGTCCGGCGCCGGGTGATGGAAGATGCCGCAGCCGGCAGGGAAATCATTGCCGGAGGGCACCTGCCGTATCCCGGAATCGGAACGGTCCGGAAAAACACGGATGGTTCCCTGACGTTTGTCCCGCTTGCGGAGAACAGCGGATCAAAAGGGAAAAATTGAATCCGTACCGTTTTTTTTCGTGATTTTCCGTTCGTATTTCTCCTGACGGCGATTTCTTTTTTCGAAAAATATCCTGTTCCGCCGTTTGAAAAAGCGCAGGGAACGGAGTACGTTTCCGGAAAATACAGATAGGAGAGTTCTTTATCATGCTGAACTGGGGTATTGCCGGAACGGGTGAGATCGCACGTGCGTTTGCCCTTGCATTGCACCATGCGGAAAACTGCTGTGCCTATGGGGTCGCCGGACGGAATCCGGAGCGGACCAGGGCGTTTGCTTTCGATCATAAGATCGAACATCATTTTGATTCGTTTGATGAACTGTTCCGGGACCCCGGAGTGGATATCGTGTATGTCTGTTCCCCTCATCCGTTTCATGCGGAGCTCGCGTGCAGGGCGCTGGAGTGCGGCAAGCACGTCCTTTGCGAAAAACCGATGGCGATGACTATGGACGAACTGCATGGAATGTACGCTGCCGCAAAAGCGAATAACCGGCTTCTGCTGGAGGGCTACATGTATCGTTGCCATCCCCAGACGGAGGCTCTTCTCAAGCTGATTTCGGATGGGGCGGTCGGACGTGTCCGCGCGGTGGAATCCGCGTTCTGTTTTGCGTGCAAATACGATCCGTCGCACCGTCTGTTTTCGCCGGAGCTCGGCGGAGGGGCCGTATGGGATGTGGGAGGATATCCGCTGTCGATGGCGAACCTGATTGCGGCGGCGTCCAATAAAAATACGCTTCTTTCTCCGGCGAAACTGGATGCGGTCGGTATTCTTGCTGAGAACGGGGTGGATCTCCAGTCTTCCGCGATCGCCGTTTATCCGAACGAGATCATTGCCCGCATGACCGCGGGCTGCGATGTCAATCAGGACAATACCCTGAGAATCTATGGGACGCGCGGCCGAATCACGGTGTTTGATCCGTGGGTCAGCGACCGCAAAAATCCGCCGCACGGGCGCATCCTGCTCGAAGTGAACGGGGAGGCTCCGGAAACCATCTGCATTACCGCCCGGAAAACGAGTTTCGCATACGAGGCGGAATATTTTGCTTCCCTGGTCACGGCGGGACTGACCGATGCGGAGTTTCCTGTCATGTCGTCATCGGAGAGCCTGCTTCAGAACCATCTGCTTCAGTGCTGGGTCAACAAGATCGGCGCGGTCGGATCGGGAAAGCAGGGCGAGTTCATCTTCGAAGAGTGAATTCGCCGGGGAGTACGTCAAACAGGGTGCAGTCCTTCTTCCGTTCAACTGCGACGGGTTTCCCGTTTTGTGAGACGGAAATGGTTTCCGTACCGTGATATTTGATCGTCAGCGGGATTCTGAACGGTTTGGTGCAGGAAGTCTTCAGTTCCGCCGTGATTTCGCGCGGTGCCTCCGAGCGGATTTCGATGGTGGAGGCATCCCGGAGCAGTTTGTACCTGGAGACATTTGCGTAGGTATCGACCCAGAGGGACTGTTCCCGCTGTTTCAGGTCTTTGAGGCAGGCCTCGAACATGGCGCGATCAGGGAAGGGGCTCCAGCCGCCGCCCGGGACGATCCCGTGAATCATCATGGCGGCGTCTTCGCCTTTTGCAGAAATTTGTTCCATGTACCGTTTCCATTGTTCGAGTGTGAATTTCGGTCCGCCGCAGGCGTAGCGCCATCGGGAGGCGTCCAGATGATGTTCTTTGACGATCTTTTCGATTTCCGGTGTATTCGCGCAGCCGGGATAGCAGAAGGTTTCCACGTCGATCCCGAGTTTTTGCCGGAAGACGGGGATCGGATCATTGATTTCGCGCCGGACATCCTCCATGCTTTTTTCTTTGGTGAGCTGGCGGCGGTGGGTCATGGAGTGATTGCCGATTTCGTGTCCTTCCGCAAGGAAAAGTTTCAGTTCGTCCCAGGTCAGAAAGCCGTTCAGCGGGCGCGGCTCCTTCACCTGCTGCGGGACACGGTTTATGATGATGTAGAAGGTCCCTTTGAATCCGTATTGTTTCAGAAGGGGCAGGGCGTGAACCAGATGGTCGCGGGTGCCGTCGTCGAAGGTCAGGGAGACGGCTCCTTTTTTGTCGTTTTTGAATTTGCAGATTTGAAGCGGTCCGGCGGATGCGGAGCCAAGCAGCAGGAGTGCCGCGGATACGGAAAACAGTTTCATCCAGTAATTCATCGGGAAATTCCTTTTTTTGTAATTTGAAATATAATAATCCGCAGATTTCATTTTTTCAACCCCGGATTCGCTTGACTTTTTTCTCCGTGCTTTTATATTTTTTTCGAGTTCCGTTTCCCTCAGCGAGCGGGATGCGGACAGGATTCAAATAATAAACGGGGAGATTCCAATGACTCTATTTCGCCTATTTCGTCCGGCGGCAGAGCTTGCCGCTTTTGTTCTGGTTTTTTCCTGTGCTGCGGCGACTCCTTATGAGGCGACGACCGCCCATCTTCAGCCGGGCGGCGAATACTATTTCTACAACAGCGGAACTCTGATCGTGAAGCAGATCGACGAAATCCCGGCGGTATTCGACACGATCGGGGAATTGTACGGCCCTCGCGGAAAGCGTGTTCAGCAGGTCGCTTCCCATATTCTGCCGATTCTGCTGAAGGATTCCGGAATCCGGGAGATTCGGGGATTCGGTAAAAGTTCCGTGAAAAAAGCGGATGGGCTGTACAGCGACCGCACCGTGTTTTATTGTCCGGATGCCCGGAAAAAGGGATTCGTCTGGAATCTGGCTGGGAAGGAGGATCATGAATTCGAGGTGCTGAAGATGATCCCCGCCTCCGCCGGAATGTTTGTGACAGCGGACTGGGATTTCGCCGGAACCTGGCGCTTTCTCAAGGAGAGTCTGGAGAAAAACGGGGAGAAGATGGCATTGACGCTTCTTCAGTCCATGGAGCAGTCGGCGCTTGCTTCCGGCATTGATGTTCCAAAACTCCTCAATTCCATTGACGGCAATGTGACGATTGTGTTCGATGAGAATAAAAACGTTCCGTCGATTCTGCCGTTTACACTGACCTATCTGCTGAAAACAAAGGACGACTCCCTGTTTCAGGTGATCGCTTCGCAATTTCAGAAAAAAGGAATTGCGGCGGTCGATGGGAAAATCAAATTCCCTGTTCCGATAGACGTGGAGCTGATGCAGAAGAATGGATATCTGATCTGCCGGATTGGCGGGGCGGTGGATCCGTTTGAGGTCCGTGCGGGAAAGATTCCGGATATCACGACGGATCCGGATTTCATCCGTTTTTCGAAAGGGCTTCGGATGAAGGGGATTGCCTGCGTCTACAATTCCAGAAAATATATGAAACTTATGCGGGGCTTTTCCGCAAAAGCTGGAACGGCGGATACGGCAAAGGAGGCGGAAAAGCTGTTTATTCAGGTGTTGACAGTTGTTTCCTCCACCGGAAATGGATATGTTTCGTATTCCCATTCCGACAAGCCGCTCGTTCCGAATTATGTGGCGATGATCCCCTATTTCCTGAAAACCATGAAGGCGAGTGTATCGAAGAAGC
>CALXMJ010000230.1 GCA_944389445.1 uncultured Victivallales bacterium
CCCAGACCTGGTCCGAACACTGCAAGCATAAAATTTTCAGCGCCGAGGTCGAATATCTGGACCGCACCACCGGCAAAAAGGAGATCTTCACCTCTCTTTACAAAACCTTCATTCAGAAGGGGACAAAGGAGATTGCAAAGAAAGTCGACTGGCTCGTTTCCGTGTTCACGGACAACGCCGGCGTGATTAAATTCAACGACAAACTGGATCTTGTGTTCAAGGTCGAGACGCACAACAGCCCGTCCGCGCTGGACCCCTACGGGGGCGCGATGACCGGAATCGTCGGCGTGAACCGCGATCCGCTCGGAACAGGGCAGGGCGCCGATCTCCTGATCAATGTGTGGGGGTACTGCCTCGGTTCGCCGTTTACCGATCCGAAGGATGTGCCGGAAGGGCTTCTGCATCCGCGGCGTCTGCGCGACGGCGTCCACAAGGGCGTGATCGACGGCGGCAACCAGAGCGGCATTCCCTACGGAATCGGCTGGGAGCGTTTCGATGAGCGCTATATCGGAAAGCCGCTGGTCTACTGCGGAACGCTCGGAACTTTGCCGAAAAAGGTCGGCAACGTGGACGGCTGGACCAAGACGATCAAGCCGGGCGATCTGATCGTCATGACCGGCGGACGCATCGGCAAGGACGGCATTCACGGAGCGACCTTCTCCAGCGAAGAGCTGCATAAGGACAGTCCCGTGCAGGCGGTGCAGATCGGCGACCCGATCACGCAGAAGAAAATGTCCGATTTCATTTACGAGATTCGCGACCGCAACCTCTATCGGTTTGTCACCGACAACGGCGCGGGCGGACTCTCCTCCAGCGTCGGCGAAATGGCGTCGATTTCCAACGGCTGCCGCATGGATCTTGCGAAGGCTCCGCTGAAGTACGCCGGACTCAAACCCTGGGAGATTCTCGTTTCCGAGGCGCAGGAGCGCATGAGCTTTGCGGTTCCGCCCGAACACATTGAAGAGTTTCTCCGCGTGGCGAAGGAGCGCGATGTGGAAGCAACCGTGCTCGGCGAATTCACCGATGACGGCAAGTTCTGCATGCTGTACGGCGACAAAGTCGTTGCCTGCATCGACATCGCCTTCATGCACGAGGGACTTCCCCGGATGCATCTCCGTGCCACCTGGGAGCCGAAGAAGTTCGACAATCCCGATCTGGCAGGACGCGGCGTCAAGGCGGATGTGCTCTCCATGCTGACGCAGCTGAACGTCTGTTCCGGCGAATACAAAGCGCGCCAGTACGATCACGAAGTGAAGGGGCTCAGCGTCATCAAGCCGTATACGGGCGTGAACCGCGATGTCGCTTCCGATGCGACCGTCTTCATGGTCGAGCCGCTGACCCGCGAGGGCGCTGTTCTTTCCGCCGGCATCATGCCGCGTTACAGCGATATTGATACCTATCATATGATGGCGTCCACAATGGATGTCGCGATCCGCGAAGCGGTCGCGGTCGGCGCCGATCCGAAGCACCTTGCCGGACTCGACAACTTCTGCTGGCCCGACCCCGTCCAGAGCGAAAAGACTCCCGACGGCGAATACAAAATGGCTCAGCTCGTCCGTGCCAACCAGGCGCTTTACGATTATGCGCTCGCCTTTACGGTTCCCTGCGTTTCCGGAAAGGACAGCATGAAGAACGACAGCACCCGCGGCGGCAGAAAGATCTCCATTCCGCCGACTGTACTCTTCAGTGTCATGGGCAGGATCGACGATGTATCGAAAGCCGTCTCCATCGACGCCAAACTCGCCGGGGATGCCGTCTGCGTGATCGGCGCGACAAAGCGCGAGCTCGGAGGCAGTGAATATTTCGCAATGCTCGGCAAGATCGGCACGGATGTCCCGAAAGTCGATGCCGCGATGGCGAACAAAACCTATGAAGCCTATCACAAGGCGCTGAATGCCGGACTGATCCACTCCGCGATCTCTCCCGCGATCGGCGGGCTTGCGATTGCCGCCGCGCGTTCCGCAATGGGCGGCCGCCTCGGTATGTCGATTGATCTGGCTTCCGTTCCGGCGGATGCGCCGATGAGCGATCTGGAACTTCTGTTCTCCGAATCGAACAGCCGCTTTCTGATTACCTGCGCGAAAGCCGATGTGCCGAAACTCAAAGAGATCTTCTCCGGCGTTCCGTTCGCGGAGGTCGGAGCAACGGATGAGAGCGGGAAATTGAGCTTCCGTTCCGCTTCCGGAGTCGTGGAGATTCCGGTGGAGGAGATGGTGGCAAAGTACAAGTCCACGCTTGCCGGAGTTTGAGAAATCCTCCATTCGGGAAGAATGTGTTCCCGGACGGCGTTACTGAAAAAGAAAAACCGCATCAGTCGAGACGGCCGATGCGGTTTTTTTCTGTCTGATTGTCAGCGGAAAACCAGAATTGCCAATGCGTGCTTTTTCAGTATGAGAGTCCCATCGGCGGCGATTGTTCCGTCTCCCAGGAAACCCTGATCGGCCAGTTCTTTCCCGGGAACTTCAAGCTTTGCGGAGAGTTCCGGTTTGTGGGACTGGGTTGCGATGACAACGGCAGCTCCGTCCGGCGCGAGATATCCCGCCGAATCCATTTCCGGATTGTCCAGACGGTGCAGGAGGGTCGAACGGAAGACCGCACCGTCAAGCAGATGCGCAAAACGGCTGCGGAAGCGGTTCGCCTTTCCGAGATATTCCTGATAGTGCGGCGTTTCGGCGATGGTCTTTTTACACCGGTAGATTTCGACGTCGGAAATGAGATTGTTCAGGAGTACCCGGTTGACCCGGCGTTCGATATCGGTGTCGTCGCGGATTTCACGGTCGGAAAGAATGACTTCCGGGAAGGTATAGCGGAACCATTCAAAATTCGTGGCGATCCGGGGCTTTTCCTGTTTCTGCTCCCAGTCGGGATTGAGCGGGACGGCACCGCCGATGAGATTATGCACATAGTCCGCATACCGGGCGGAAAGATCGGAGATCAATTCGATCCCGAAGCTCATGGAGGGATACTTCTCTTTGACGTAGTTCCTCAGGTTCCGGATCATTTCGCTGCGGGCGCGGGTGGATTCCGTGAACGGGACCCGATGGCCGTGCGATGGATCGCAGCAGATGTTGCTGCAGGCTCCGAGCTGATCGTAAAAGACTCCGTCGCATCCGAGTTCCGCGGCGGTATCCGCAACTCGTTTTAGAACTTCCAGCCATTCCGGACAGGCCGGACAGGCGGTGACAAACGTCCGGTTGCCGTACAGGTTCTGGGCGGTTCCGCGTCCGCTGAATCCGTAGAACTGCTGCTGTTCATTGCCGTTGAGATCCTTTGTGGAAATCCGATGGCCCGTTGTCCGGTAGAAATCCGTGTTTTTGTCGATCAGCTGTCCGTTGCTGTAAAGGATGACTTTTCCGCCGTTTCTGCGGAATTCCGCAATGTTTTCCCGGAGGCATTCCTTTCCGCCGAGTTCCGGGCTCGGGATGTAGTTCGGATAATCGCAGTCATGTCCGCCGCGGTGCCAGCCGAAAAGGAACAGGGTGTCGATTCCCGCTTTTTTTCCATCCTCCAGAATCTGGGGGAACGTATTGTAAGGATAGAGATTTTCGCCGTACTGTGTGCGGGCGATGATTCTCTGCCATCCGCGCATCCGCTTGACATGGTCCGGGGGCGGTTCGTGATGGAACCAGGTGTCCGCCCATGCCCGATACAAATCCGCCGCAGCCTGCCAGGGACCCCGGTAAAGGGAGATCGTGTAGCCATGGATTTCCGTGGATTCTCCCGGGGCGAGAAATGGATATTTTACGATCAGCGCATTCAGAATATTCCGTTTTTCAAGCTCAAAAACGTGCAGGGTGTCCTGAAACGTGAGGTCGTGACTGCCGAGGTAGATTCCTTCCGTACCGGAATTGAAGGTATGGCAGTTGGTTGCGAGCGGGAACGGATAACGGGCGCAATGACGGCGGTAGAGTTCGTCCATTCCTTTGTAGCTCGCGGTGGAGGAGAGGATTTTTTCCCGTATGCCGGAGATGACTTCTCCACCAAACATGGAGTGGTGAAGGGACATGTTTTCCATGGCGGAAGAAAGATGGAGGATGGGAAACATCATCTCTCTGATTTGAATGTCCTTCGTATGATTGGCGATCCGGAGATCCCAGTCGATGACATTGTCGTGGAGGTGTCCATGAATTTCCAGTTCGATTTTCAGCGGATGCCCCGATCCTGACGAGAGTTCCCGATAGCGGATGGCAAGCTCGTTCCCGGAGATCTTCATTTCGGGGACGGCGTTTTCCGGAAGCAGTTCCACTTCCAGATTTTCCTTTTCCTTGACGATCATGCGCCACAATCCGTGGGATTGGACAAATCCGGTTCCCGTATGGCGGTTCGTCAGTTCCAGAAGTTCGGCGCGATCGCTGAAAACCGCTCTTACAGCTTCATTTTCAAGAAGACAGCTCATGGTTCCATACTCCTTAAATTTAAAAAGATTGCAGTTGAGTCAGAATGTTGTCTCGTATGAGAAGCGCCGCGTTCCGCAGCGCCTCGGGAATTCCGGAGGCGTCCCGGTTGGCATTGATTCTTGTGCCGATGGCGCAGACCGGCTTTCCGGGAACAATGACTGCCGCACCGAATACCCGGTTGGGAATTTCACCCTCCTTTGTCAGGAATGACGTCTGACCGGTCTTGCGGATTCGGGCAAGCTGAAGGGCAAGGTCCCGGCGGCTTCGAACTTCCGGCCAGAGTTCGCCGGGCAGTCCAATTCGCTCGATGATTCGGTCCACTGCCGCTTGTTCCGCATGCGCCAGAAGAATGCGGCCGGTTCCCTGAATATAAAAATGATCCGGATGCGCCGTTTTACGGGCAATCGGATATTCCCGGGCGGCAGCATAATGATAGAGAATGTAGCGCTTCGTTCCATGCAGAACGGAGATGTTCAGCTGGAGATCAAAACGGATTGCCAGATCTTTCAGAATTTCCGATGCCGCGTGGGCGGCACATCCGTAAAAACTGCGGCGGTCTGCCAGCGCATAAATGACCGGTCCCGGAGCGTAGCCGTCGTGACGGGAGATCCTTCTCAGATAATCCCGTTTCGTCAGTTCTCCGAGGATTCTGACGCAGGTTACCGGATTGAGTCCGCACGCCTCCGCAACCACAGCAGGAGTTACCGGCTTGTCTTCATTATTCATTACAAACTCCAGAATATCAAGCGATTTCAATAAGGATTTCATTTGTTATTCCATAATGTGAAGTTTTAATTTTAACATTTGAAAATAAATATATGCTGTTTTTCCGGAATATCAAGAAGCGGCGATCGGAAAAAGATTCCTGCATGCCGTTTTTTTTCTGTTTTTAACATTTTCTGATGTTCCCGGTTGACAAGAAAAGGGGGAACGCCTATATTGCTGAAACCGCTTCCCCGGAGCGGATATTCGGTTTTCGTTGAGGAAAGTATTTGTGAACGAGAAAAACAAGGAGTTGCAAATGAATCGTCTTGCGTCATCGTCCTGGAGTACCATTTCCCGTTTGTCGGAAGCCCGTACCCGTTCAATCAGTCCGGAGAACATGACAGGTGCGCCAGGCGGGGGCGGCCGCGCTTCGGAAGGAACCGGTGCCGGATGTGCCAGGGATCTGGGGGTCGGCTGGAAGGTTTCTCCCAGTGTTGTCATTCCCGCCGGATCGGTTTTCACCCTTGCGGATATCGAAGGCGAAGGAGTGATTCAGCAGATCTGGATGACCTTGTCGGGACACTGGAGGTTTCTGATCCTGCGCTTTTACTGGGACAATGAGGTGATTCCGGCGATCGAGTGTCCCGCGGGCGATTTCTTCTGCTGCGGATGGGGCAGTTACACTCCGGTATCCAGTCTCCCTGTCTGCGTGAATCCGGGCAGCGCATTCAACTGTTACTGGGAGATGCCGTTCCATACTCATGCGCGTATCACGCTGGAGAACCTTTCGGCGGAGGATATTGTCGCGTATTACCAGATCAACTATTCCCTGGGCGAGGTGCCGGTTGATTCGGCATATTTTCATGCGCAGTTCCGGCGGGTCAATCCGCTTCCCTACAAAGAGGTTTACACGATTCTCGACGGGATTGAAGGATGCGGACACTATGTCGGGACCTATCTGGCGTGGGGCGTGAACAACTCCGGCTGGTGGGGGGAGGGAGAGATCAAGTTCTATCTCGATGACGATGA
>CALXMJ010000231.1 GCA_944389445.1 uncultured Victivallales bacterium
GCGGAAACATTCACCCCCGTCCGTCCCATCGGGCGATACTGCATCTGCGGATTGAAATTCAAAACCGGCCCTTTGGGTTTCACTGCGGCAGGTTCCGCCGCTTTCAAAACCGATCCTTTGCCGAACATGGCTCCGGCGGCCGTGACCAGCGCCGCCGATTTCAGAAAATCACGTCGATTCATACTGTTACCTCTCAGTGAATGGAAAATGCACCGTCCACCAGCAATGCGTGTCCATCGACAAAGCTTGCCAGCGGACTGCACAGCCAGAGTACGGCATTGGCGATCTCTTCCGGTTTTCCCAGGCGTCCGGCGGGAATGTCGCGAATCAACTCCTTTTCCAGTGCTGGATTACGACTCATCAGCTCCTGTGCCATCGGGGTGAGAATCACCCCCGGACAGACGGCGTTGATCCGGATGTTTTGAGCCGCATAATCAATTGCGGCGGTACGGGTCAAACCGATCACCGCGTGTTTACAGGCGATGTAAGCCGCCTGTCCCGGGAATCCGGTCACTCCGCCCTGCGAGGATGTGTTCACGATTGCGCCTCCGCCCTGTTTCTGCATCTGAAGAATCTCGTAACGCATGCAGTTCCAGACACCTTTCAAATCAACGGCAACGGTCCGGTCGAATTCTTCATCGGTGATCTCCGCCATCGGACGCTGCGGAGTCTGGATTCCGGCATTGTTCAAAGCTGCGTCAAGACGGCCATATTTTGCAACGGTCCATTCCATCATCTCTCTGACGGCATTGACCTCGGACACATCGCATGCATACGCAACCGCCTGATATCCTTCGGCAATCAATTTTCCTGCCTGTTCCTCCGGTTTTCTGATATCCGCCATCACGGTGACGGCTCCGGCTTTTGCGAAGGCTTCGGCACAGGCAAGCCCGATCCCCATCGCGGAACCGGTGACCAGTGCGACTTTTCCCTGAAAATATTCGTTCATGGTATTGATCCTTTCCATTGAAAATTCCGGTTACGATCAGAATCCGACCTGCCGTTGCTGTTCTGCATTGTAACGGTCGCCGACAATGGGAATCGCGGCAACGCGGCGTTCCAGTTCCTGCCATTCCGACGGCGAGCAGGCGAAGTCAAGTGTACGAAGATTTTCTTCCAGATGCGCAAGTTTGGTGGTCCCCGGAATCGGCACGATCCACGGAGCCTTCTGCAGCAGCCATCCCAGCGTGACCTGTGCAGAAGTCATGCCGCGTGTCCGTCCGAAATCCTGCAGAATGTTGACGATCCGGGTATTGGCGCGGATCGCCTCCGGCGTGAAGCGCGGGAGCGTCTGGCGGTTGTCGTTGTCGGGATCGAATTGCGTGTATTCGTTGATGTCGCCGCCGAGAAAACCGCGGTTGAGCGGGCTGTACGGCACGAATCCGATACCGAGTTCGCGGCAGGTGTCAAGCACGCCGTTCTCTTCCACATCGCGATGTATGAGGTGGTATTCACTCTGAATCGCGGTCAGCGGGCAGACCGCATGGGCCTTGCGGATGGTTTCAGCGCTGACTTCGCACATTCCCCAGCGCAGGACTTTGCCTTCTTTGATCAGTTCGCCGATGGTTCCGGCGACATCCTCGACGGGCACATTTCGGTCGAACCGGTGCTGGTAGAACATCGGGAGCGCATCGAGGCGCAAACGCTTCAGCGAGCCTTCGCAGTAGCGGCGGATCGTGGCGGGGCGGCTGTCCTGGCGGCCGGTCCCTTTTCCGTTGACAACTTCATGTCCGAATTTGGTGGTTACGTTGATTCTGTCTTTGAAACGGGACAACGCTTCGCCTGCCAGTTCTTCGTTGTTGAGCGGACCGTAGATGATGGCGGTGTCGAAAAGGGTTACGCCGCGTTCCACCGCTTCATGCAGGAGCCGGATACATTGTTTCCGGTCCGGGTGGGCGCTGCGGTTGTAGGTCATGCCCATCACGCCGAATCCAAGCGCCGATACTTGAAAAGCCGCCCTGCCTGTTCCCAGTGTGCGGACCGGCAGTTCGGACGAGCCGTTTCCTCCATTTTCCGTTGAATTTTTTGCTTCCGGATGTTTTGCTGTTCCGGCGGCAAATACGGAGGGCAGACTCAGTGCGGCGCCGAGCACTGCGGTCGATTTCAGAAATTCACGTCTGTTCATAGGCTTGTCTCCTTGTTCTTATTGGTTCAAAGTTCTTATTGGTTCAAACCGATCAGATGCGCCGGATTGCTCCGCACCATCAGGTCGATGCTCTTCTGCGGAATCCCGGCATTGAGAAGTTCATGAATACATGTGCGCATTCCGTCAATCGGATTCGGATTTCCCCGCTGACCGAGATCGGTCGAGATGAAACTGCGCTCCGGGATGGTTTTGACGTAGTTCAGAAATTCCTCACGGCTCTGGCGCGCGAACTGCGGATTCCCGGTGCCGGGTCCCCAGAGGCGAGGCAGATAGCAGTACTCCACAAAAGCTCCGAAGTCAACCGCCTGTTTGATCTGGTCCTGCGTCATCTTCCAGATCAGCGAGTTGACGTGGGTGACGACGAATTTCTTCACGCCGACTTCCCGCGCTTTTTCCGCCAGGATCAGGCTTTCCCGCGGGGAACTGTGCCCGGATGCGAAAATGATGTCCGCTTCGGCACAGATTTCCATCACCCGGACAACTTCGGGAAGAACCTTTCCCTGCGAGTCGAGCACCGGAATGCCCGGTCCCGGGAGCTTGTCGCATTGATGCTGATAAGCCGCGGAGAGGGTCGGCATCCAGATGCAGCGGCAGAGTCCGCCGGAGGTCTTGACCGCCTGTTCCGCCGCGTAAACGTTGACTTTATCGCCATGGACGCGGTTCATGCAGAGACTCCCGAACACTTCAAAATCCGGGAGCGCCTGCCGGATCAGATAAGCGCGGTCGTGGCAGCTCCAGTCATTCGACTTGTACATGAGCGCCCGATAACCTGTCTCCTTCGCCTGTTTTGCCAGTGTGAACTCGTCAATGCAGCGGGGACGGGTGTCCGGCAGACAGTGAATATGAATGTCGCAGATTCCGGACAGCAGCGGATCGAGCCCGCTGCTTTTCCGGGGCGCCGTCGTCTTGGCCGCTGCCGCGCCGGCTGTTCCGGTCAACAACATTGCGCCGCCCGCGACGCCGAGCGTCTTGATAAAATCGCGTCGATCCATGGTTACACGCTCCTTCCAAGCCGATACGCCTGTTCCGGAAATTTGGTATGATTGACCGCGCCGACCGGCCAGACTCCCGGCGCAATGACCCGCCCGGCATCACTCCAGCCGAGATAGTCCAACAGAACCTCGTAATGGTCGGTGATCGCCTTCTCCTTGCGCTTGTTGTTGTCGGCGTAAGTCATCAGCAGAGCGGCTTTTTTCGGTACATGGATCGAACCGTTGATCGCGTAGAAGCGGTCGATCACCGCCTTGATCTGCGCGGAGATGCCGAAGTAATACATCGGCGTGGCGAAGACCACCATCCCCGCGTCAAGGATATGTTTCCGGACAAATTCAAAATCGTCCTTGAACACGCATGCTCCGTTCATGCCGCATTTGTTGCATGCAATGCAGGGATGAACATCCTTGAACGCGGCATCAAAACGGACAATTTCATGTCCGGCCTCTTTCGCGCCGCGGATGAAATGTTCCGCTAGCGTGTTGGAATTTCCATTTTTACGGGGACTTCCCGTAATCACCAGTATTTTCATCTTTCCACCTTTTGCATTTTTGTCAGTTGAAGCCGGAAAGGCATTCAGCAGAGATCCTCCAAGAAACGCACCGCCCGCAACCGCCGCAGTCGCGGCAAGAGATGTTTTCAGAAAATCACGTCGGTTCATTTTCCTCCCCTCCGTTCTTCGCATGTTCAGACAGGAGACGGCCCGCAAAACCGATGTTGTCCAGTTCATTTTCCTTGACGAACATGGTAATGGTTTCCGGAGGCAGACCCGATACCCGGGCTGTGATCTCCGTCATCTCATAAACCAGAAGTTTTTTCTGTTCACGGTTTAAGTTGGAGATTTCCAGCGTTATGACAGGCATGAACAACTCCTTTCTCATGAAATCAGCGATAGGAATCTCGATAAATCTGTTCGACATCCGAATCACTCATCGGGACTCGATCGCTGGTGAACATGACTCCCATCACTTCCCTGGCGTTGCGGGCAAATTTCCCGCACTCGTCCGGAGTGATGCCGAAACCGGACATCCGCAGATCCGCCACACCGCACTCCTGCTGCAATTTCTCCAGAGCGGTCAGAAAATCTTCGGGAGCAGTCGCCGCCGTCATTCCCATCGCCTTTGCCAGGCGGATGAACCGTTCGTCGCAACCATGGTTCCGGACAAAATAGGCATAGTAGGCATTGCTGATCATGATCAGTCCGGCTCCATGCGGCAGATTCGGGTGATACGCGGAAAGCGCGTGTTCCATGCCATGTTCGCTGGTCAGGAGCGTCAGGTTCATCACCACTCCGGAGAGTGAATTGCCGAATGCCACATGAGACCGGGCCTCCAGGTCGCTGCCATTATTCACCGCCTGCGGCAGATGGCGGGCAATGTTTTCAATCGCACAGAGCGCATACATGTCACTCATGGGATTGGCCCCTTTGGCAATGAATCCCTCCACACTGTGAAAAAGTGCGTCAAATCCCTGATATGCCGTAAATTTCGGGGGAACCGTCCGCATCAGTTCCGGATCCACGATCGAAAGTTTCGGAAACAATCCGGGATGCATGATGAACGCTTTTTCAAACGAATCCTCTTTCGTGATGACTCCCGCTCCATCCATCTCCGAACCGGTTCCGGCGGTCGTGGTGATGGCAACAATCGGCAGCGGAGTGTTCGGAACCGGTAATCCCCGGCCGGAACCTATCGACACATAATCCCAGAGCACACCGTCGTTGACCGCCATAAGCGCAATGCCTTTGGCGCAATCCATCACACTGCCGCCGCCGAGCGCAACCAGAAAATCACAATGGCACTCCCGCGCGGCACGAGCGCCGGCTTCCACATTCGAAACAGTCGGATTGGGTTCGACGCCATCAAAGACCACGCCGACGATCCCGGCCGCCTCAAGCTCCTTTTCCGTCCGGGCCAGATAACCATTGGCCCGGGTCGATTTCCCGTTGGAAATGACGATCAGCGCCTTTTTTCCCGGCAGGGGTTGTTCGTGAAGCGTGTTGAGCTTTCCGCAGCCGAAGAGCAGACGGGTTGGAACATACATATCAAACTGCATTCTCTACCTCCTGTTTTTATTTTTGAATGATTTCACCGGGCAGTTTTGAATAAAAAGTCGGATCTATCTCTCTTTCCACTCGCGGAATAACCGACCGGATGATTCAAGTGCAGAACATGCTGATCGGTCAGCTCGAGTTTTTCCTTCAAGGCGTTCCGATTCATCGTGGTTCGACAGACCGTATCCATGCCGAACCATCTGCTCCGACAAGAGCAAACGGGGTTGTCAGAAAACATTTCATAAAAACTCCCTTATTTCATCCTCATTTCCGGAACGAGCGGATTCTGATCGAGCAGATCCAGCTGTTTGACCATTTTCAGCGTTGTCTGCTTGTACTTTTGAAAATGCGGCGTTTGAATATGATGCTCGTAGGCGGCGCGGTCCGCGTAGATCTCCAGAATCGTGATCCGTTCCGGATGCGTCTTCTCCTGCATCGAATACATCATGTAGACGCCCTGTTCCTTCGCCATGGATTCGCGCCCGCATTCGGTCACGAGAGCGAGATATTCCGGAAGCTGTGCGGGATCGACTTCGATCCGCGAGATCCGCACGATGCTCTCCGGCGTAATGCGGTTTTTCATCCGATCCTCCTGTCTTTTCAGAAACTCCGTTGCGAGGCGCACCCCCTCCCGGTACGCCCCCTCCATACCCGGATAGGTCAGGAACGCGTGAATCGTTCCGGGAAGCGTCCGGTGCGTCACCGGAACGCCGTCCTTTTTCAGACGTTCCGCAAACGCCTTGCCCTGATCGTACAGGAGGTCGCACTCCGCCGCGACGATCAGCGATTCAGG
>CALXMJ010000232.1 GCA_944389445.1 uncultured Victivallales bacterium
TGCGGATTCGGTTCCATCCGTCTTCACGACGATGGCGTCTTCTACTGGTGGCGGACGGAACACGAACGCGGCAAGTACGACTGGCGGACCACCGACAACATCATCCGCAAAGCCCGGAAAAACGGACTTGATGTCCTGCCCCGTCTCGGGAGTTCGGAATTTGTCGCTTATGACAAGGACAAATTCGCCGGTACCTGGATTCGGAAAGCCGGCAAACATACCGGAGTCAAAGTGATCGGCCGCGCCTGGAGAATTCTTCCGCCTCCCGATGCCTGGGAACGCTTCATTTACGAATTTGTCTCCCGTTACCGGAACGAGATCAAATGCTATGAAATCATAAACGAACCGAATCTTTTCCTGACCCCGGAACAGTACACCGATTATCTGAAACGGGCATATCGCGCGGCAAAGAAGGCGGATCCGGACTCTGTCGTAGTCGGATTCTGCGCCACCGGAGACCTGAATGGAAATCTCGGGAAATTCCTCGAAGACTGCGGAAAACTCGGGGCGTTTCAATTCGCGGACGCCGTCTCCTTCCATCCTTACAGCGCACAGCTGGATGACTCCCCCGTTCCCGCGGAACAGCAGATCCGGCAAGTGTTCGCGATCCTCCGCAAATACCGGAAAGACCTGCCGGTATGGAACTCGGAGCTGTACTTCATCCAGAGTCTGAAAGGACTCCGGAAACCGGTCGCGGAACACGGAGAATTCCCCGTCGGCAATCTGGTCCGCCGCTATCTGATTGATCTCGGAGAGGGACTGGCTCAAAGCATTCCGGCATGGGCGCCGCGCATCACGGGGGTCGATCTCCGGCCGGAATACAGATGGCCCAATTATGCCGCATCCACGTTTATCCCGAATGAATACGCAGCCGCGACCAACGCATTCTCCCGTTTTCTGGAATGCGGAAAAGGCAGAGGCGCCGTCCCGCTCCTCCGCGGCTTGAGCGCATGGAGTTATGAGGATCGGAACGGCTCGCCGCTCCTCGCCTGCTGGGCAAAAGACGAAGGAGAAACCTTCCTTCTGATTCTGCCGGAAAACATGCAGGCATACGATCTCTTCGGAAATCCTCTGCCCGGGAAAAAAATAGAGACCGGAAACGATCCAGTCTACCTGAAAAGCCGGAACAGAAATCCGGACTGGAACGCCATTCAGGTCATTCCACGGCGGAAACTGCAGGTGACCGGAGCCAGAATCCTTGCCGGACAAGGCAAACGTGTTCTGGCTGTCGAAATCAGCAACAACACCAATCAGGAACAGCAGACAGCCGTGCGGATTCCCGGTACTCCAAAACAGGAATTCACTCTGAAGGCGCAGGAAATCCGGACGATCCGCTTTCCCGTCCCGGCAGCCGAAGAGGAAGAACTCGGAGTCATCGTTTCGGACGGTTCGGAAATCCTGACACACCGCATCCGTCCCGTTTCCGGAAAATTCTGCCGTCCGGGGGAAAAACAGACGGTCGGAAAGAATGCGGAATTCCTGATCCGGACCACACCGGAATTTCTGGAGTTTCAAATTCAGGTCCGGGATGACAAACGCGGCGGAAGAATCAAGGATGCCCCGTGGTCCGGCGACGGAATCGAGCTGTTCCTTGATACGGCTCCCGGACGGGATCTTGATCGGCAGACTTATACGGATTCCTGTTACCGCCTGTTTCTCGTTCCGGAATCCTCCAACGGACTTCCGGAAGCTCTGACGGGCAGTCCGAATCTGGATCTGCGCGGAATCGTTTACACACTGAACGACTCCGGAAGCAATTATACGGCGGCGATCCGGATTCCATGGAAAAATCTCGGACTGCAGGCGCCTTCCGGAATCGCGTTTGATCTGGCCGTGGACGATTCGGACGGAGAACGGCGCCACTCTCAGGAGGTCTGGGCAGGCGGAGCGGAAAACTGGTGCAACCGCTTTCTCTTCGGACATCTGCTCCTGCCCTGATTTCCATTCGGGAATCGCGCATTTCTCCGCATTTTTCCGGGACGGAGGCTTGATTTTCTGCAAAAGCATATTAATTTTTCCCAGAGTTACGGGAGACTTGAATATGATTCTGCTTTTTCTTCTGAAAGTTCTGCTTCTGCTGATCGCACTGCTGTTTCTTCTTGCCTACGTCTCCGGGCAGATGCGGATCAAGTTTCCGCCCGGAGCGGTTCTTGCCGTCAGCATCATTCTCCTTCTGCTGATCGCGATCCCGTATGCGGGGTGGATTCTCGCTGCCATTTTTCTCCTGCGGTTCACAACCGTCATGACAAACGCCCATTTCTGGCCGGATTCCACCGCGCTGGCACTGGTGATGATTCCTCTGCTCTATCTGTTGAAGCTGATTCTCTTCTGATTATTCTGCCGATTCAGTAAAAAGCTGTGCAAAAGCGCGCTTTTCATTTGCAATTCCGTAAATCGCGGGCTATCTTTTTTATTCGATAAAATTTCGGAGTTGAAATTATGCAGACTATGAAAAAAATCAGAGCGGCTCTTGATTTCTCCTGGAATGAGGCGTCCCTCGCGCTGGCGGACGAAAACGACCAAGTTCTCGCATCTGAAAAGATCCTGTTGTCGGGACATGACGCATCAACCCTTCCGGAACGGCTGGAAAAAGCGCTCCGGACTTTGAACGCAGATTTTTCCTCGGTCGGAGAATGGACCGTCGGCACGGGTCCGGGCGGTTTTACCGGACTGCGTGTGGCATCGGCTCTGGTGATCGGGCTGGCTTACGGAGCACCGGAAACCAGAGTTCGCGGCATCTCCTCCGCGGCAGGACTCGCAAGAAGCGCATTTTCAGGGAAAAACTATCCGGAAAAAGTCCTCGTGCTTTTCGACGGGCGCCGTTCCGAACTTCTCGCTTACGGACTGACTCTCAAAAACGGTTCTTATCTTCATAACGGATATACGGCAGTGTTTCACACGCCGGAAGAACTCGAGCCGAATCTCCGGGAATACTCCTGCACCGCACTGGAAAAAGACCGCGAAGCCATCGCCGGATTTGCACCGCAGGCAGAGAAACAGGTTGTATTCACTCCGTCCATAAACGCGGAAGAGCTGATTTTCAACGATCCGGAAAACTTCTCGGCATCGCCCACGGACCTGATTTATCTGCGGGCAGCCGTCTTTGTTGCCCCCAGAATCCCGAGACAAATCTGACGGAGTTCTTTCTTCATGCGGAAACGTTATCTTGTTCTTTCCATTCTCGGCGGAGTTGTTCTGCTTCTTCTGATACTGCTCTCGGTTCTGCTCGGACTCGCAATGGACCGGACCTCCGCCACGGCAAAACCGCCGAAAGCCGACTTTCCCTCCATGATCTCCGGCATGCGGAAACTGAACCGCCAGATGAGCAGAATAACAAGGGCTCCCTATGGAACGGAAACACAACTGACATTCTCCGAAGCGGAATTCAATGCAATCTCCAATTCGATATTCGGCAATACCTTCGCCGCCGCCCTGCTGGGAGGAAACACCGCGCGACCGCTCCTCCCGCAGAAACTGCTGAATACAAGGCTGGAACTTAAAAACGGGATCTTCCGGCTGATCTATACATACGATACCGGAAAGAACACCCCGTTCGGTCGTTATCTCAATCTCAACTGCCGCTTCAACGCCCAAGTTGAAAACGGAACGCTCCAGCTCAAAATTCTTTCCTGCGACGCCGGGGCTTTTCCCGTTCCAGACGGACTCGCCCAGCACTATGCCGATCGGCTGCTGGAACAGAAATTCAAAGGGTCTCCCATGGAAAAGATCCTCTCGGAAGGCGTGATCCAACTCCGGACGGAAGAGGAAAAGCTCATTCTGCGCTACCGCCCGCAGGAGCTCGTTGACGCAGCGGACAAGGCTTGCTTCGGCTCAGCCAACAATAAAATCCGCCGCTTTCTGGATCATTACGGACGATAACATAAAGGCTCCCGGTCCGCTGTCCGGTGTTTCCTCCCGCAAAGACAAAAGAAAAACCATCCACCCGGTATCAGCTTCCGGGCATTCCTCCTACCGCAGAAATTCGAGTTTTCCGGTATAGGGAGACTCCTTCATCCGGAAGACTGCTCCGGCATGATGCATTTCAAACTCGCCGTCATCCCACGGATAATTTGCCGTAGAGACAAAAAGATCGCGCAGTCCCTCTCCGCCGAAAGCGACACCCGTCACCTGACGCATCGGAAACGCGTACTCCGCGACCTTTGCTCCATCCGGAGAAAAACGGACCAGCTTTCCGCCTTCCCAAAGCGCAGACCAGACACACCCTTCGGAATCCACGGTCAAACCGTCCGGGCGCCCCTCCCCCGTGTGCATCTGGACAAAGACATCCTTGTTGGAAACATGTCCACCGCGGTCCGGTTCGAAATCATAACTGTAAATTCTTCGTTCCGTTGTTACCGTAAAATAGAGTTTTCTGCGATCCGGCGAGAAGCCGAGCCCGTTCGGCATTCCCGTGGTGGCGACTTCGATACAGGAAAATTTTCCGAGAAGATCCATCCTCCAGAGAGAACCGATTCCGCCCTGAAGCAGAGGTGCAACGGTACAGAATACGGTTCCGTCGGGGGCGGTAATCACCTCGTTGAAACGCGTCTCGCTTGCAATTCGGAGATTCGTATAAAGCACGGGTTCCGCTCCTGGGGTCCACTCCCAGACTTTCCCGGCTTCGGCAAAAAGGAGAATGGTCTTTTCCCGCGTGAAAGAAATGCCTCCGATCTTGCCGATTTTGAGTTCGAAACGATCGAAGGACTCCGGATCGCCGGACATTCCCTTCTTCCGATAGACGATTCCGTTGAGGACATCCAGCCAGTAGAGCGAGCAATCCCACTCACACCAGACCGCGCTTTCCCCCAGCACGGCGCGGGAGTTCGCGAAAAGTTCAAAAACAGCAGACATATTCAGCACCTCTTTCCTGTATAAAACAGAAAAGCGGATTCCCGAAACGTTCCGGAAATCCGCCGATTTTTCGAAAAAACCGAAACCCTTATTCTCCGAAAACCACGGTCTTATAGGATCCGTAGATGCCGAGAATGTTGACGATCTCCTGATTGACCCAGGCGACCTTGGTGATTTTGGCTTCCTTGCATGCGGCATTGATCGAAGCATCTCCGCTGGCGAAGAGTCCGAGAATGCTCTGGCATTTTGCCTCGCCCTTCTTGGAGAATTTCATATCGCCGGTTCCAACCGTTACAGGCTGGTTGGTGCTTGTGTAGACCAATCCCAGCGGAAATGAGGTGGCACATCCGGTGAGAACGACCAATGATGTTACCGACACAGCGGCAATCACAGCTTTCAATCCGAGTTTCATCAGCAGCTCCTTTTTTATTTGTCTGACTTCATGGAAATCTGTTTTCTCTTCCGGCAATATACAATACATTCCCGGACAAAACAAATTTAAATGCCGCTTTTATTTGATAAAAAATGAACATCCAGTAAAAAAACTGTCTGCAAAAAGGTTTTTCCCGGCGGCAGAAGTTTTCTCCGCGCACACGAGTTCACAACGCAATTCAAGGCGTTCCCATCCCGTTCCGGAAAAGACGGGGGGAAACCTTGTATCTTTTCCGGAACTCCGTGGAGAAATTAAGCGGATTCTCATATCCCGCCTTGGCGGCGATTTCCTTGACGGAAAGCGCAGTCTGCATCAGAAGGGAGGCGGCACGGCGCATACGCATCTCGGTCAGCATCCTGTACGGAGTGGAACGGCAGTGGAGATGAAACAGACGCGTCAGGTGCGAAACGGAACAACCGTAATGCCGCGACAGTTCCCGCAGAGAAAACGGTTGTTCCGGATTCGCTTCCATAAACGCCAGAAGTTCAACGAGCTTTTCCGGCATTTTCCCGGAAGACGGCGATTCCTTGAGCAGCAGGATCAGATCGTATGCGCGGTGTTCCAGTTCCTGAAGGATTCCGCCGTGAAACTCTCTGGAAAGGGACTTGAACGATTGAAGCAGAATATCGAACTTTTTGACATTGACATGGGGAAGGTAATTCCTGCCGTCAAGACCTGTCTGTCTCAGCAGGTCGTCGAGAAGATTTCCGGAGAGGATCAGGGAATCTTTCACGCAGAATCCCTGCGGACCGGTCATGAATTCGAGATCGCCGCCCGGACGCAGCAGGAAAAAGTCATTTTCCTCCGCCAGAAACATGACATCGTCCTGCCGGACATAAAGGGAGCCTTTCTGAATGTGTTCGAGCGCCAGAAAATTGGAATTGATGCGCCGCATATGGCATCCGTTTTTCATTTTCGACTCCCATATCGAGGCACACCAGAAAAGGGCATCCTCAGGCTTCTGCGGCAGAAAGGTGGTATGCTGCCACTCGTGAGTGCCGCAGGCGAAATAGGAACACCCCTCCTTTTTCATCTGAAAACGGACAGGGGAGTTCCGGAAAATGGAACTATCGGTCAAAGGTTTCATAGCAATGAGAATTCAGCAAATATAATTAACGTTTTTTGAAATAAAATATAGTATGAAAAAAACTATTTTTCAAATATTTTGTGCTATAATATATTGAAAGAAAATGGAAGGGGATAAAATGAAAATCAAAAAAAATCTTTTCACACTGATTGAACTTCTGATTACGATTGCAGTAATTGCCATCCTTGCCTCTTTGCTGCTTCCGGCATTGAATGCAGCAAAACAGAAGGCGGAAACCATCCGATGCGTAGGGAACATTCGTCAGATCGGAACTTTTCTATTGCTTTATACAGAACAAAATGACGGGTTCATTCCGATGTATAACGGAAATCAAGAAGGATACTATCAAGGGAAATGGATTGACTGCGCGTATTCCATTTACCGGAATCTTGCGGTGCGGGATCACATCTGGCTGGAGAAACAGGGAACGCAATATGCTGCAAAGGATCCGTTCCGCTGTCCCCGGTCCACGATCTCCGTCATAAAAACCATTGACGATCTCCGATACATTGTTGCCCGCCATTTCGGCATGAACAGCAAACTCAGCGGCCTGCGTCTTAATAAAGTCACGACGCCATCCCAGAAATCCTTGCTGTTCGATATGGACCAGCCCGGAATCTCCGCCTGGGTCAATCCGGACGCCGGTTCGACAGACAAAATCGTGAACAGGGATGAAGGCGGACAATGGCGTCATTACAATAACACAGGCGGCAATGTTTTTTTTGCCGACGGACATGTCACAGGCATGCGGGAATCCGCCATCCGGGCATCCAAAACCTTCTGGTGATTCTGTTTTTCCAACCATCTCTACTAGGAATTAAGGAATTTTTATGCGAAGTCTTTTTTTTCTTATGCCGCTTCTGCTGTTCTCCAGTTTTCTGACGGGAAAAGAGAGGAGCATCGCAGACGTGGATTTCAACCTTCACTCCGAAGTCATTCATATTCAGGAGAAAGGATGCTATTCCGGTCCGATGCCGAAAAATATGGCTCAGGATTTCACCTCATGGTCTCCCGGGATCTGCCGGGCGGAAAGCGGTACGGATGAACTGGGAGATTCTTTTCTCCGATTCCATATCGACAGCCCGGGAGTTCAATTCAACATCAGACTGCCCGGTCTGGAAGCAAAAAAATTCTATAAAGCAACATTTATTGTCCGGAATCAGCTGGGCAAAGAACAGACCGCGTACCTGCGCAGGATGTACAAGCCTTACGATTCGCTAGGCATCAAGTTCCGTCTTCCCCGCAGTCGGAAATTCCAGACTTTCACATATCCTTTTTCTCCTGAAAAGGTCTACGGGGAACCCAATCCGCAAGGAATGTTCCTGCATCTTTCCGCAGCCGGGACCATCGACTTCAAACGAATCCGTTTTGAAGAGATCACCAAACAGGAATATGAGCTGCTGGAAATGCAGCGGATGCAGCGTGTCATCCGCAAACCGGCAGGGACAGAGAATTTTCTGCGCAACAGCACTCTCCCGCGGGGACTCCAGAGCGGATGGGTTCCGCTTGCAGGAAATCACCAGTCAGGCTCCATTGTGGAACCGGACCCGGAAATGATTGGTCCTTCCGGGGAAGCGGCCCTGAAGCTGGATTCCTCCACGGATGAAGAAGTCGGAATCTTCTCGGAACCGTTTACGGCGAGTCACCCGCAGAAACCGGTAACGATCTCATTTTCCTGCCGGGGAAGCGGAAAATTTGCCGCTGTTCTGATGGCCGACAACAAATCCGCGATCCGTAGAATCAATTTTATTCCGAAGCCCGATGTCTGGCAGAGAATAAGCATGACTGCGCGACTGCCCATCCAGCGTCTCGCAGCGGTTCTGAAAATTCAGGGGAAAGGCAAATTGCACGTGGATGCCTTCCGGGTCGCAGAGGAAGGAAAATCGGAATACCGGATGTCGGGAGAACACGAAATATCACTTTCCCTTCCGGATTCGGACGCGTCCGTCGCCCGGATCCAATTTGAGGACGAACCGCCGCTTATCCACTATTATCTCACGGGCCGGGCAGATGATCTCACCGTAAAAGCAAGCGTCACCGATCTGTACGGAACCACTCGCACACTTCCGGAAGCCAGGGGAAAAAGCGGAATCATCCGCTATTACACAGGAGAAGGAAAACCTTATGGACAATTCCGGATTGAGGTCCAGGCATTCCGCAACGGAAAAGCGGTTTCCGTTGTCAATGAAATGGTTGTAACACGTCTGCCGCGTCCGATCTACTGGGGGAAGGATGCTCCGGATTCCCCTTTCGGCATCCATACGAACCAAAAGGAAAGTTCAATGCAGGCGATGAAAGCCGGAGGCTTCAACTGGGTCCGGCTGCACGATGGGGCAAAACATCTTTCCTGCTGGTATTTTGTGGAACCGGAAAAGGGAAAATGGAGATTTGCCGACAGGGAAATAAAAGCCTATCGGGAGAATCATCTCCTTCTCTACGGACAGCTTGGAGGATGTCCGGAATGGGCATCGGCCCTGCATACTCTTCCGGACTTCGGGAACGGATATGGAAAGGTCTATTTCACACCGCTGCCGGAATATGAACGCAATTTTGCCGATTACTGCGAAACGATGACCAGACGCTACAAAGGAGTCATCGACGACTGGTTCATCTGGAATGAACCATGGCTGCCCCTCTTCTTTCATAAAGGATATGATTCGGCTCAAAAAAGATATCTCGCCTTTGGTTCCGTCCAGGACAATGCCAATGCCTACACTCACCTGTTGAAACTTGCGTATGAAAGCGCGAAAAAAGGGAATCCGGAATGCCGGATCACCGGTTTTTCCTCTTCCCGCGGCAGTACTCCGGCATGGAACAAGGCTCTTTATCATGCCGGTGCTTACGGATTCTGCGATGAAATCGACTATCACGCCTATCATCAGAATGCCCCCGCAGGATTTCCCGGAGACGGACTGGAAGATACAATGAAACTCTCCTTTCTGGAAATTCTGAACAGGGAAGGAAAACTCGGCAAATCCTGTCTTATGTCGGAAGGACAGTCCGGCTACGCCACCGTTGACGAGGAGGATCCCCGTACCGGACTTTACAAACATACGATTCCCTGGCAAAGTCGGGAAAATTATCACAGGATTGCTGAAGATGAAATTCGTTTTCTTCTCTCCCACCTCTCGTTCGGAGTCAAACGAATTTTTCTCTACACCTCGCATGCCTATTCGAGTCTGGCTCAGGGATCCGCTCTTCAGATTATGCTGGGAGCTGACGGTTTTCCGCATCCGGGACTGGCGGCGATGTCTGCGTTTGCCCGACGGATCGAGACACTGCGCTTTGTCCGTTATCACCGGCTGGAAGACGGTATATTTGCTGCAATTTTTTCCAACGGAACCCGAACTGTCGCAGTCATTACGGGACATCCGGGCAAGCAGGCTGACATTTCCTGTTCCGGCACTTTTCCCCGGCAATTTGCGGATTTGTACGGGAATCCGATCCCCCGTCTCTTCTACCGGGGAAGCATTCTCTATCTGAGTGCGGAATGTTCTCCGGAAACACTTCTCTCCCATCTCCGCCCCGAAGTCCCGAAATCAGGCAGAAAACGCTCCGACACAGCCGGAATTCATACAAAGCAAAACGATCAGACGATGAAAGGGAAAAATAAATGAAAACACTGCTTCCTTCTGCACTGGGAGCCGCCATACTCCTTTCACTTTCCGTATTCGGCGGCCCCGTAATCTCCGAAACGGATTTCTCCCGCAATGGAAAAATCAGAACTTTTGACTATCGTGCAAAAGGATTCGGAACCTTTCACGGATTCCTTCCGGAGAAGTGGCACGAAAACGGATGCTCCTGGCAGAAATCCGATACGACAACAAAAATCGTCAAGGATGCAAATGGCGATTATCTCAGATTTTCCGTCACGGGCAAAGGGACCCAATATTTCACGAAACTGCCGAAACTCAAAAAAAACTGCCGCTACCGGCTTACCGCCGTCATGAGAAACCGGAGCGATGGAATGGCGTCGGTCCTGCTCCGTGCCGGCAAACCATACAAAGTCTGACTCACAATGCCCGTTCCCTGCTCCGAACAGTGGAAAACATACACGAAAACCTTTCAGTTCGATCAGGAGCCCGATCCCACCATCGTGCTGTTCCTCTCTCTGCGAGGAAACGGAGAGTTCGATGTCCGGAACATCCGTCTCGAAGAAACGGATCAGGAAAACAAGACTCTTCTGTCAAGTGATTTCTCCAGTGCGGCAAAGGAATCGAACAAATCCGGGAAAGGCTCCTTCCAAGGAGTCCTTCCGGACGGCTGGAAGGAGGACTTCACTCATTTCATCCGCTCGCAGGTCGTCACATCCGTCGGACAGGAAGGGGAACGGAAATTTCTGCGCTTTCAAGTCAAGGGAGCCGGACCGCAGTTTCAGGCGCCACTCCCAAAGCTGGAACCGAACCGCTATTACCGCCTGACCTTCTCTGCGGACAACCGGACCGGGGAACCGCTTGGATTCGCTCTCCGACAGATTGCAGCGCCATACAAACAGCTCGCCTACGCAAGCGCCAATGGCGATTCCGGCTGGAAAACGCAAACGCTGACGTTCGGAGTCGGAAAGGAGATTCCGGAAAATGCCGGACTGTTTCTGACCATTCGCGGAACGGGAGAACTGGATCTTGCGACTCTCCGGCTGGAAGAGCTCTCCGATGGCGATCTTGTCTCGAAACGTCCCGAAGCAACTCTGCCCAACTTTCTCCGCAACAGCCGTCTGCCGCTCGGACTCCAGAGCGGCTGGACCCAGGAGTCGATGAACACCTGGAACGACATCGGCATAAGCGGACGTATTGAACCGGATAACAACGTCCGGGGACCTTCCGGAGAAGCGGCTCTGCTGATGAAATCCGAAGAGGGCAAAAACATCGGTCTTTACACCGAACCGTTCAATGTGGGCAATCCGAAGATCCGGCACTGCGCCTCGTTTGCGGTCCGGGGAGACGGAGATTTCATTGCGGAAGTCATTACGGAAAAGAGAAACTGGAACCCTTTGAAACGAATCACGTTTCGTCCGTCCGCAGACTGGAAACGAATCGAAGTGCCGTTTGATCCGCCGGAAGACGCTCCTGCGTTTGTACTTCATCTCCGGGGAAGCGGAACGATCTGGGTCGACGCCTTCCGTGTGGCTCCCGAATCGGAAAAGGGATATCGCCCGATGATGCCGAATGAAATTTCTCTGGCGTTCCCGGAATCCAGCGCATCGGAAGCCCGGATCCATTTCCCCGATGAGAAGGCGGAGGTGCGCTATTTGATCACCGGACCTCTTTTGCCGGGATCGGAACTTCATGCATCCGTCACCAATCTTTACGGAGAAAGCGTCCAACTGCCCGTTCTTCCCGTATCGGAGAAAAAACGGAGCGGAACCATTCGATATGACCGCTTCCCGAAGAGGCCCTATGGACAATTCCGCGTGGAAGTGCAGTTGTTCCGGAACGGAAAAGCAGTTTCCCCGGTCAATGAGATGGTCGCCACCCGGATTGTCCGTCCGCGCTACTGGGGCAAGGACGCCCCCGATTCCGCATTCGGCGTGCATGTGGTGCCGCAGAAGGAATCTCTGCTGGCGGCAAAGGCATCCGGAGCGAACTGGGCGCGTCTGCACGATGCGGGACTCTCCCTGATCGGCTGGGCGTTTCTGGAAGAAAAGAAAGGAAAATGGAATTTCCGGGACAAGGAGATCAAAGCCTATCGGAATATCGGTCTGCGGCTTCTCGGAGAACTCGGAACAGCTCCGGAGTGGGCAAGTTATTTTGATCCGGTGATCCGCTGCGATTCCGGATATTTCAAGCAGTATTTTGCGCCTCGCCGCGCAGAGGATTTCGCCCGCTACGCGGAAACGGTCGCGGGACGCTATCGCGGCATCATTGACGAATGGTTCATCTGGAACGAACCGTGGTATCCGCCCTTCTTCGCCTTCGGGTTCGACAAGACCGGAAAAAAGCATCCGTCGAAATACTGGAGCGCTCCCGATGCACCGGAACAGTATGCCGCTCTGAGTGCGGCGGCATACGATGCGGTCAAAAAAGTCAATCCGGAAGCGGTCATCTGCGGCTTCAACACGCGCGGATTCGATCCGAACCAGTGGTCGGAGCGGGTCTACAACGCGGGAGCCATGAAAAAGTGCGACGTCCTTGATTATCACTTCTATGCGGGACGCCTTCTCGGTTATCCGAACGACGACTACGCCCGGGAGGCCTGGCAGAGCGCATTCGGTTATATTGCCCGGAAAGAGGGCGGGAAAATCTCCAGGCCGATCTATATGACAGAGGGACAGGGGTCGCCGGAAAGCGCCGGCAGCAGTGAATGCCGGTACGTCGGGCTGCTGAAACACACGATCCCATGGGAGGCAAAAGAGGATTATCACTGGCTGACCGACCGCAATGCGCGACTGCATCTTTCGCTACTGGCAATCGGGGTGAAACGGATTTTTGTCTATTCGATGCACGGGAACCGCAACTTTGCAGAACGTGCGCGTCTGCGGGTCATGGTCAACGCGGACGGGTATCCGGGACCGATGCTGGCGGGACACTCGGCTCTGACTTCGCGCCTGGAAGATAAAACCTATTCGGGGACCCGGATTCTGGAACCCGGATTCGGCGCGTATGTGTTCTCCGACGGAAAAAGTTCCGTTGCGGTTCTCTCCGGAAAAAATGACATCCGCGGACGCAGGATCGGGTGTTCTCTTCCGAACGTCTCCGGAGCGGATCTTTACGGGAATCCGATCCCCCTCCCCGTCCGGTATGACGGTCTTGTGCTCTTTCTCGAAGCGCCCGTTCCTGCGGAAGTCCTGAAACAATCCCTGGTTCTGAACCCAAAATAAACTGGAAAGGAAGAAAACGCTCATGAACGCAAAACAGCGAAATTTCACTCTGCTGGAACTCCTCATCGTCATTGCGATCATCGCGATCCTCGCGGCGCTTCTGCTCCCTGCGCTGAGTTCCGCAAGATCGGCGGCAAGAAAAATCAACTGCACCTCCAATCTGAAACAGCTCGGAATGGCGGCGGCACAGTACGCGGGTTCCTACGACGACTTCGTCGCTCCGCCGATGAACAACAATGCTTCGGGAATGGGATGGGCACAATCGCTCTATCACTGGGATTTCTCCTATGGAACACGGTTTATGAACGCTGCCCTGCAAGTGTCGGAATCGACCTTCCGGGAGGCGTTCGGGCCCTCCTGGAAACCGTTTCACTGTCCAGAGGACAATGCGGTTCTGGAAGATCCCTCGGCAAATGTCCGCCGATTCCTGCCGCCGCGAAGCTACTGCATGTTCCGCCCCATGTTTGAGATGGAGAACAATCTTCCGCCGCCGCGTATCTCCTCAATAAAAAGGAGTTCTTCAACCTATCTGATCGCGGACCGGAATCCGGAGATTGCGGTTATGGCGGCGCCGGTCTGCGGACGTGCGGCATCCTCGCTGGGCAGCATTGTCTACATTGATTACGGGGAACGGGTCGGAGCGGTTCATCAGCTCTACGCAAATATCCTCTTTCTCGATGGGCACGCCTCCGCCAGAAAGCACTGGAACAAACAGTATGAAACCGGTGCATACAAGCTGGAGACCATTCAGGATGAATGAATTTCCCTTCCGGAAAAATCTTCCGCGGACTGGATGACAAGCTCCGGGACATTCTTCCCCAGTCAACAGACGGATCGTTCCCGGCGGAATCACAGGAAGTTCCGTTTTTTTTCTGAAAAGCACCGTGAATCATTGGCAAAATGGATTTTCGGTGCTAAACTATTTTTGAGTCAAGCGTCCGAAAAGGATTCACTTCATCAACAAAGGAAAAATCATGAAAAAAAGAATTACGGCGATCTTCGCCGCAGCCGCAGTGGCTCTTGCCATGTCCGCGTGCTGCACATCGGTCCCGCCGGAAAAAATGGCGGCAAATTTCACGGTCCATAAGGTCTTCGGCTCCCACATGGTCCTGCAACGCGAAAAACCCATTACCATCTCCGGAACGGCGGAGCCGGGAAAAGTCGTGAAAGCAACGCTCGCAGGAAAGAGCGTCTACGCCGAAGCGGACAAGAACGGAGAATGGGAAGCCGTCTTCCCCGCGATGAAAGCGGGTGGACCTTATGTGCTTGAAATTGTCGGAAAAGACGGGAAGCCGACGGTATTTGATGACATCCTCGTCGGGGAAGTCTGGATCTGCAGCGGACAGTCCAACATGCAGATGCCCGTCATGGGCGGAAGGTTCTGGCGAGTGAAAAACGCCGAACAGGAAGTGAAAAACGCCAATCATCCGAACATCCGCCTCTTCAATGTCCCGCGAAGCAAATCCCCCGGCTATATCCAGAAGGAGATCAAGGGAAGCTGGACTCCCTGCACGCCCGAATCCGTCAAGGACTTCTCCGCCGCCGGATATTTCTTCGGCCGTCAGCTCAACAAGGATCTCAATGTGCCGATCGGGCTGATCCACGCCTCCTGGGGTGGAACCCGGATTGAACCCTGGATTTCCGAGGCTGCTTATGTTGCAGCCAACCGCAACGAAGCAAATCTTGTGAAAGCCGCAAGAAAGCCTTCCAAAGAGCAGGAACAGAAACTCAAGAAAGCTCAGGCGGAGTATCTGGTCAAATTCAACAACTGGCTCAAAGCCTTCTACAACACCGATCCGGCAGCAACCGCCAAAGCAAAGGAATGGAAAAACCCCTCTTTTGATGACAGCAAATGGGAAAATGCCGTTCTCCCCGGCGGAATTCCGGTGGAAGTTGACGGAATCGGCTGGTTCCGGCGCGCGGTCAATCTCCCGGCGGACTGGGCGGGGAAGGATCTTGTTCTGAACCTCGGCGCGGTCGATGACTGCGATGAAACGTTCTTCAACGGTGTAAAAGTCGGCGAAACCGGTGCGGAGAAGGAAGGCTACTGGGCTCTGAATCGCCGTTACACCGTTCCGGGCAAACTGGTCAAAGCCGGAAAGAATGTGATTGCCATCCGCGTTGCGGATCATTTCAGCAACGGCGGACTCATGGGCAGCGAAAAAACCATGTATGTCACGCTGAAACAGGGCAAGGCAAAACGCATCCCGATCGCCAAAGACTGGAAATTCAAGCTGGAGTTCGCGGCAAACATGAAGAAACTCGGTTCCCGGCCCTCGACTCCTGCGATGCTCTCGGGCGGAATCAACTCTCCGAGCTATCCTTCGACCCTCTTCAACAGCATGGTCGCTCCGTGGACAAAATATCCGATTCGCGGCGCCATCTGGTATCAGGGCTGCTCGAACGCCGGAAGCGCCGACTACTATCCGCTCCACAAGATCCTCATCAATGACTGGAGAAAACAGTGGAAGAATCCGGAAATGCCCTTTATTCTGGTGCAGCTTGCAGGATTCGAGTCCCATACCCCGAGCAAACGGCTTGCGGATAACTACTGGACCAAAAAAGCCCCGATGGACCGCGTACCCTACGCTCTGACCCGGGAAATCCAGGCGGAAATGCTCAATCTGCCTTATACGGGAATGGCGGTCGCCATGGATATCGGCGATCATTCCGACATTCATCCGGCAGATAAGCAGACCGTCGGATACCGGCTGGCAAAAGAAGCGGAACGCATCGCCTATCACAGCGGCAAAGTCTCCCAGGGCCCCCTCTTCAAATCAATGAAGATCGAAGGAAACAAGATCCGACTCTCCTTCACGAACGTCGGAAAAGGACTCTCCACCAAGGACGGCAGAAAACCCGGAGCCTTCGCCATCGCGGGCAAAGATGGAAAATACGTCTGGGCGGATGCGGTCATCGACGGCGATACGGTCGTAGTCTCCTCCCCGAAAGTGAAGGAGCCGAAGAATGTCCGCTATGCATGGGTCCAGTACCGCGGGGATGTCAACCTCTGCAACAAAGACGGCTTTGCCGCCAGTCCGTTCAGAACCGACAAGCCGGAATACAAATAACCCCCTGTGCATTTCACAGAAACAGTACGGACGCCGGAGTTCCGGCGTCCGTTTTTTTTCAGGCTCAGCCCTTCCGAAAAAATTTCTGAAGGAATCAGGCTTTCTCCTCCGTCCTGAACGTTCCGGGAAGCGGAAGCTCTATGACAAAGGAAGCCCCCTGCCCCGGCTCGGATTCCACATGCACGGTCCCTTCATGAGCCAGAACGATATGTTTCACGATTGAAAGCCCGAGGCCCGTTCCACCGAGTTTCCGGCTTCGCGCCTTGTCAACCCGGTAGAAGCGTTCGAAGATACGTTCATGTTCTTTCGAATCGATTCCACACCCATGATCCGTCACACGGATTTCGACCTGCTCATCCGAAGTTTTTCCCGTAATCCTCACGCTGGAACCCGACGGACTGTACTTCACCGCATTGTCAATCAGGTTCATGACCGCCTGTTCCAGCAGGGAGGAATCGGCGACAACCTCCAGCTCTTTCGGACAGTCCAGTTCCAGCACGACGCCTGCGGCCTCGGCCTTTGCGCGGCAGAGCTCTTTTGCGGTTGCAAGAATCTCCGCCACCTTCTCCCGTTTGAATGTAAAGCGCATTCCCTGCGCGGAAGAATTCGATTCCAGGGCGGAAAGGCTCAACACATCGCTGACCAGAGCCTCAAGCCGGTCGGCGTGACGTTCAATGATCTGCAGGAATTTCCGAAGCGGTTCCGGGAGATCGGCGCCGGACTCTTCCAGAGCCTCCACCGAGGCCTTGATCGCAGTGACCGGCGTTTTGATCTCGTGGGAGACGTTCGCGACAAAATCGCGCCGCATCTCCTCCAGACGGCGCATCCGGGTGACATCGCCGATCACGATCACGGCGCCGGAAGGCTCTCCGCCCTCCTCGTCAATCATGATGGAACCACGCATGACCAGGATGCGTTTTCCATCGAATGTGCATTCGATTTCCTCCTCTCCGGACTCGCGGGAGGCAAGAATGTTCTCCGCGAACTTCTGCATCCGGGGATTGCGCAGGACTTCGTACAGCGTATGTCCCGAAGCCGAATCCATATCGAGATTCAGGATCTCCGCAGCGGAACGGTTGACAATAATCACCTTGAAATTGGAATCGACGGCAATCACGCCTTCCTTCATGGAAGAGAGAATCGCGCCGAGTTCATTTTTCCGGCTGGTGATATCACTGATCCGCAATTTCTGCTGGACGGCAAGCGAGTTGACGGCATCCGCCAGCGCGTTGATCTCCTCTATGTTGGAAGAGGGATGTATTTTCCGGTCAAGATTTCCGTTTGCCATCACATCCACCGCGCGGCGGATGTTCTCTATCGGACGGCTCAGGCGACGGGAGATCAGCAGCCCGAGAAGCATTGACAAAACCGCAAGGATGAATGCGAAAAAAACCAGCTTGAAATTCAATTTTCCGATATTGGTGTCAACGGTTTCCACCGGCAGGGAGAGACGCAGCACGCCGATCAGCTCCCCTTTGGCGTTGAAGAGCGGTTCCGCGGCATACAGCATATCTTTCAGGAGGGTTGAACTGTACCGGATGGCGACTCCGTTTCTGCGGTCGATCATGGCGGCTTTCATTTCCGGACGCGCAACGGAATGATCCGGCATGGCTTCATAATCACCTTCGGAATCGTAGAGGACGCTCCCTTGGGGATTGATGACCGTAACCCGGGCATCGGCGGTTTTTGCGATGGCATCGCAAATCGCGGCAAATTCATTTTTACCGATGGCTTGCGCAACACGGGGATTCATCATATTGGCCCGCACCAGCACCTCATCCCGCAGACTTTCCAGATAAAACTCCCGGAAGATCCGGGTTGCAAACCAGGCGGTTGGAATGATGGTCAGGGCAATGACAAGCAGAAAACCGGGATAAATTTGAAAAAAAATGCGTTTTCCCATTTCAAAGTTCTCCTTCCGGACGGATGACGTCAGCGCGGCATTTTGAATTTATAGCCGACCCCTCTGACCGTTTCGATCAAATCGGCGGAACCTAATTTTTTCCGGAGTCCGACAATCTGGACATCCACAGCGCGCTCTGTAACGGGATAATCGGACCCCTTGATCTCATTTACAATCCGGTTGCGGCTGTAGACCCATCCCGGACGTTTTGCCAGGAGACGCAGAATTTCAAATTCCGTAAAGGTCAAATCCAGTTTCTCTCCGGCGTACGAGGCTTCGCGGCGCCCCGGATCCAGAAGAAAATCCCCGCGGCGGATTATTTCATCCTCCTCTACTGCGGCATCCGCGGCAGAGCGGCGGAGAAGAGCGCGCAGACGCGCAATCAGGACTTTGGCACTGAACGGTTTCGGAACATAATCATCGGCTCCGACCTCCAGCCCGGAAACCATGTCGGACTCCTCGCTCTTGGCGGTCAGCATGATGATCGGCACATTTTTCGTATCCGGATTTTTCCGGAGCTCCCGGCAGACTTCGATTCCATCGAGTCCCGGCAGCATCAGATCCAGCAGAATTGCATCCGGGCGGACCGCGACGGCATGTTCCAGTGCTTCCTCTCCGGTTTCCACGCAGTCCACAAGATAACCTTCCCGTTCCAGATTGTACTTCAGCAGAGTTAGAATATCCTCTTCGTCGTC
>CALXMJ010000233.1 GCA_944389445.1 uncultured Victivallales bacterium
AAGTCCCAGGTTCAGCAGACATGGCTTTCGGGTCTCCCTTCCAAGCATGGATGCCGGAATCTGCATGATATTGCATCCGATGCTCATGCTGGTCAGAATGATGACTCCCATACCGAGATTGATCTTGAAGTGCTCCAATGCAATCGGAAGAAAACCCGGCAGCAGTCCTCCGAGCATATCCACCATGAAATGAGCGGCGGAAAGTGATGCTATCTGGGTGCCCGAGGTATGAAACGCGCTTGGAATGATGCTGTGCTTTTTCATGATTTTCCGGAAAGCAGAAAACCGCCGGGGAACCGGCGGCGTCCTGTGCTCAGTCTTTTAAGGTATCGAAAAATTCCTTGATCGGATAAATCTTTTTTACGGATTCGATATTGCATCCGGTCATGTAGAGTCCGTTTTCCACATCGCCGGACCAGGTCGCCAGAAGCGCGCGGGCAATACAGAACAGCGACTTCCTCGGGTCGCAGGAGCGGAGACAGTGGTACGGACAGGTGAATTTTTCCTTTCCCCCGGTCAGAACCCGCTGGACAAGCGGAGTTTTGAGAACCCGGACAGGAAGTCCCACCGGACTCTTGATGACAACGATGTCTTCCGGTTTCGCTTTGACGAACACCTCTTTGCTCCGGCGGTCGATTCCTGCCTCCTCGGTGGTAATGAAAAATGTGCCGATCTGCACTCCGTTATATCCCATTTTCAGGGCATTTTCGATATCCGCGCGAGAGGCAACTTCCCCTGCCGCAATATAAGGAATCTCTCCGATGCCGTAACGTTCCGAGACTTCTTTCACGTCTTTCAGGAGAAGATCCAGAGAACAGGTTTCCGGATGCTGGATCTGTTCCATCGTGAAGCCCAGATGCCCCCCGTTTTTAGGTCCTTCAATGATGACGGCGTCCGGTTTGCGGTTGTATTTGCGGAGCCATGTTTTGACCACGACTTCAAATGCCCGTCCGCTGGAGATCACAGGAATGAGTGCAATATCCGCATCCCCGACATATTCGGGGAGGGGGAGCGGAAGCCCCGCACCGGAGATGATGTAGTCGACGCCTTCCTTCACGGCGGTCCTGATGATCTCCTCGTAATTGGAAAGCGCCACCATGACGTTTACGCCGAGGGGTTTTCTGCCTTGTGTGAGTTCTTTCGCTTTCCGAATTTCAAGAGCAAAATTGGTGTTGCACTCCTCGACAAAATGATGCTTTCCCCGTTCGACATCGCCGATTCCAACACTGGCGATTGTCCCGTAACCTCCCTCGCGGATGGTTGCAGCCGCGAGTTCCGACATGCCGATGCGGACTCCCATTCCAGCCTGAATCACAGGATATTTCGATTCCAGATTTCTGATTTTCAATGGAGGCAGTTTCATTCTGATTCCCTAGCTCGTTAGCGTTCGTTCATTTATTTTAAATTACCTTATAAAATAGCATTCGAATGAGGGAAAATCAAGTCCCGGAGAGCGTGCGGCAAAACTCTTCCGGCGTTTGTTCCGCAGAGCGTGCCGGAAACCGATTCGAGCCATTCCGACTCCTCTTTCTGCAACAGGTTTGAAAAAAAAAATTTTTGATTTTTTTCAAAAACACCTATTGCATTAATGCGACTAATACGCTATAATATACACAGATACACAAAAACAAGGTGACAGGGATGCTGCAAGCAGTTTTAAAAACGGATATTCTCTATGAACAGCTTTTGGAAGAGCTGGGCAAATACTCTCCCGGAGATCAGTTCATGACGAACCGCGAGATTATGAAGCGGTTCAATGTAAGTCAACTGGTAGTGGATCAGACGGTGGCGCGCTTTCGCGAAGCCGGGCTCCTCCGTGTCGTTCCCGGGCGCGGGACATTCACGACCGACGGGATCCGTCGGTTCCGCAGCGATGCTCCCGCGACTTATCTCTTTGCGGTTCCCCGCTGGAATTCCACCAATCTGACCTTGATGGAGGAGCATATCAATTCTCTGCGTGAGAAATATTCTCCTAAACGGATTCTGATTCATCGCTTTAATTACGAGGAACTGATTCCGCAGAACCTTCCTCTTGCGGAGGAGAACGTCAAAGGGGTTGCATTGCAAGTCAGCAGCTCTACTACATGGAATTCGCATACTCTGAAACTCCTGGAACAGTATATGGAAGCTGTTCCTCTCGTGATTATGAACCGGCATCACGGGGATATTTCTGTTCTGACCGTTGGAGCGGACGATGTCTTCGCCGGAACCCTGGCGGCAAATCATCTGTTTGACTACGGCCACCGGAAAATCGCTGTTCTGATTTCCGAGCCCTATGGAAGTGTGATCGAAGGACGTGTCCGCGGAGTTTTAAATTTTGTGAAACATCAGGGAATGGAGTGCGTCGTTCTAAACTGCGGAGTCCGTTCCGGTGAATATGCTCCCGATAAAACCTATCGCTATTTTCTTCAGGAGATTCGGAAAGGGATCGATTTTACCGGCATGATCGGCATTTCTTCCGACTCTTTTACTGGAGCAGTTAACGCCTGTTTGAATTCAGGTATCCGGATCCCTGAAGAGCTGAGCCTTGTGACAATCGGACACCATCTGACAGCGGAAATTCAGCATCCCCCTCTGGATTGCGTTGATCTTAATATGGAAGGACAGATTGATGCTGTTCTGGAGCTTTTGGAAAATCCCGGAAAATTCACACCCATCACCAACCCTTATGATTATTTTACGCCGTCAATGATTGTCAACGGATCCGTTATCAATCGTTGAATGAAAGAATAACTCCAAATAAAAGGAAATTCAAGAAATGAAAACAGCAACAAGCTCAGATGTCGGCATCCATCCTTGGAAAACAGACTGGATGGAGATTGGAAAAGGTTCCCCCCGTAGAGTAAATAAATTTACATTAATAGAGCTTTTAGTTGTAATTGCAATTATTGCGATTCTTGCAGGACTTCTTCTTCCCGCCTTGAACAAGGCTCGGGAAAAAGGTTGGAATGCCACTTGTATTAACAATCAAAAGCAGCTGTCAATGGGGCTTTTCCATTATGCCGGAAATTATGACGATACATTTCCGGCCCCCTGGGACGGCAGGGCCACCTCATGGCCGAATATACTGGGTACACAATTAAATTATCTCCCGAAGAACAGTAACTACTGGAAGCCGACGTCGATGGCGGGGCATGGAGATGGTCCATTCATTTGCCTCATGGCGAAAAGGTGGGCACTCTCAAAGGGGGCAGAGTACGGCTGGACTTATTCTCTCTGCACATGGCAAAAGGAAACAACGCAGAATCCGGGGGGCGGTTATCTGGGCGGTTATCGAAAAGTTACCGCCTTCAAACGAAGCGCAAGTACACCGATGCTTGCCGATTCCGGAATGATCGGCTATGCGCCTACAGTGCAATCTCCGTTTTTTGGAAAGAGTCCGGCGAATAATCACAGTTATCCATCCGCTCCTCATGATGACAAATGTAATGTTACTTTTGTAGATGGTCACGTCAACGGAGTTTTCAAACGGAGCGGAGACGAGTATACGCTCGGAATTGATATCAGGGATGAAGATTGGCAGATTTTCTGACTCTACTAATATTTCGAAAGAGGAAAAGCCCGGAAAAGAGTGATGCTCATTCGATAGTGCATTGGTTCTGCACCGAAGGATATGAAAGTCAGGTTCCCGTTCCGATTCCCCCGCTGTCAGAGCGGAAGAAAAAACTGACGGACCGGTAGATTTTGAAAGACTGTTTACAAGGAGAAAACAAAAATGATTCGTGCGATTTTTATGCTGAGTCTGATACTCAGTCCACTTTTCCTGACTGCGAAGGAACCCCCGAAGTGGAAAGGACGGGACTTCCTGACGGTGCGGCTTCAGGACAACGGCAAGGCTCTGTTGAACCCCGGTATGGGCTGGACCATGTATTTTTATTCCGATCTGACTCGGCGGTACGGAGCGCATCTGGAGCCTTCCGATACACTGGATTGGTTCGAAGGATGTACCACCGTTTATATGCGGGTCCCCTGGGCATTTCTTGAACCGGAGGAAGGAAAATTCCAGTGGTCGATTCTGGATACACCGGCGCAACGCTGGATTTCAAAGGGGAAAAAAGTTGCACTCCGCTTCACAACTTCGGAAGGATGGCTGGAGTATGCTACGCCAAAATGGGTGGAGAAGGCTGGAGCGAAGTTGTTTCGCTATACCTATCGGAATAACGGCCCCATTCCGATGAAGGCTATGGATCCAATCTATGATGATCCGGTTTATCTGGCGAAGCTCCGCAATTTCCTGAAAGCGGCCGGCGCCAGATACAACGGGAATCCGAATATTGCATTTGTGGATATCGGGACATTCGGGCTCTGGGGAGAGGGACACACGATTTTGACTCAGCGCCTGAATCAGAAGGAAACAGACCGCCTTGCCCGGATCCATATCGACATGCACAAGGAATTTTTCCCTGATACACAGCTGGTGATTTCAGATGATGTCATCGGTCCCAACGCTCCGGGGGCGGACTTCCCTCTGATGCGCTACTGCCGGGAGCGGGGAATCAGCATGCGGGATGATTCGATTCTGGTTTCCGGAGGAAAAAAGGCATGGCATCATGCCGATCTTGCCCGGACTTTTTACCCCGTTTTGCCTGTAATCGTGGAACACGAACATTACGGTCATCCCCGGCGAGGGGGCTGGTGGGAGAAAGGCAGAATGCTTCAGCGGGTTGTGGAGGAGTATCATGTGAGTTATCTTTCCATCCATGCATATCCGGAGATGTTCTGGAAGGAGAATATGGACGTGATCCGTGCAATCAACCGCCGGATGGGGTACCGTTTTGTAATCCCGGAAGTTACATTTCCCGAGATTCTGTTCCCGGGAACGGCATTCGAGATTCGCTGCAAAGTCGGGAATGCCGGTGTTGCTCCGCCGTACCGGGATGCGTTCCTGACCTATACCCTGACCGACGATCGCGGCGGTATCGTTGCGGTCCTTTCCGATGAGACACTGAATCTTCGTGAACTGCCGGTGGGTGCTCCGGACAAAACTCCGCTGAAAACGCATGTCTCCCGATTGCGGATCAGCGATCGCGCTCCCTTCTTGAAACCGGGCCTCTATACGCTCTGGATTTCGGTAGGACGGCGTGACGGAACTCCGGAAATCAGACTGCCCTATGACAAGAACGACGCCCAGTATCGGGTGTTCCTCGGAACGGTTGAAGTCCGGAAAGGCGCGTTCGGCTGTCTGTTCGAAGAAGGATGAGCAGGATACTTCGGCCGGGTCATTTCCCCTCTGCATGAAAGGCTGACGGTGATCCGGGCAGACGGAAGAGAACTCCCGCACAGGAGTTGTCTTCCGTTTTTCTTTTTCCATACTTTTTGAGAGGATTGCAAGGCTCTTTTCCGCTCTGTTCCTGAAATGTGTTCTTTTTTCCTTTATTCCTTTGGATTCGGTTTGACTTTTTTCTTTTGCAGATGTATCTTGTAACGTATTTTTGGTTTTAATCTCAAACTCAACCCGTAAGGAGGAAAAAATGGCGGGAAATATGAATACACAGGACGGCAATTATGCCGCCGCGCATGTGGCTTACGCCCTGAGCGAAGTCGCTGCAATTTACCCGATTACCCCTTCGTCGACCATGGGTGAATGGGTCGACCAGTGGGCAAGTGAAGGCAAGAAGAATATCTGGGGCAAGGAAGTTTCCGTTGCCGAAATGCAGTCGGAAGCCGGTGCCGCCGGTGCGGTTCACGGTTCGCTGGTGGCCGGATCGCTGACAAGCACATACACGGCGTCGCAGGGCTTGCTGCTGATGATCCCGAACATGTACAAGATCGCCGGTGAACTTCTGCCGACCGTTTTCCATGTCACCGCCCGTGCGCTCGCCGCACAGTCTCTCGCAATCTTCGGCGACCACTCCGACGTGATGGCCTGTCGCAATACCGGTTTCGCAATGCTTGCGGCCGCCTCCGTTCAGGAAGAGATGGACCTTGCGC
>CALXMJ010000234.1 GCA_944389445.1 uncultured Victivallales bacterium
AATCTTGCCGTCTTTGCTCCAGGAAGGGGAGACGCTTTCGCTCCCGAGAATTCCGGGAACCGTGGACGGGGTGCCTCCCGCAACGGAGATGATGCGGAGACGCGGCCGATGCGATGCGCCCGCATCGGAAACATAGCAGAGCTTTGTTCCGTCCGGAGACCAGCAGGGGGAAGCCTCGACGGATTTGTCGTTGGTCAGGCGTTTGAGATCTCCTCCGTTGACGCTGCGGATATACAGGTCCACCTGATTGTCCTTGCTCAGGATCAGTGCGATTTTCGTTCCGTCCGGAGAAATTTTTCCTCCTGCGTTCAGTCCGGCGAAACGTGCGAGTCTGCGGTTGCGGTTCGAGTCGACCGCCTGTTCAATCAGGCTGGTATAGGTTCTTCCGACGAAACTGTAAATGAATGTTTTCCCTCCCGGTCCCCAGACCGGATCCAGAGAAAGCCCGCCGTTTTTTGTCAGCTGCGTGATGCCGGTCCCGTCGTAATTGCACATGTAAATTTCCTTCTGCATGGGACGCGTCTGGGCAACAAAGAGAATTTTTGTGGCGCAGATTCCGGGAATTTTATAAAGATGTTTCAACAGGGCGTCCACTGCTTTATGGGAGGCGCGTTCGACGGTGGAATCGGTTGCTGTTACCGTGGCTATCGGCGCTCCCGCGCCGTCTGCCAGCTGCAGCCGGACCGAGTTGCCCGCGGCCGATCCGCTGAGAATATAATTGGAATAGCCGGATTTGACCAGATCGAACCATCCGCAGTTCCGGAGGTCTTTGGCAATAGCCTTGTCCAGTTCCGTGTTGCCGGTGATCCCCCGGTACAGAAGGGAGGCGTTGACCGAGGCGTCAGAATCCACTTTGATATTGACAACTCTTTGCGCCTGAACAAAAAACGTAAAAATAAAACTCAGTGTGACAATCAGAGATGTTCGCAACATGACCTATGCTCCTGTGATTGGATTTTGCTTCTGAAAAAACATGGTAAATTAGCGCAAAGGAGCGGAATGTCAAGAGTCTTTTTCAACTTTCGCCGATTCTCCGCGGCTTATTGTCCAATGGCGAGGAGTTTCCGCACCGCGTCCAGAATATTTTCCGCAGTCGGATATGGTTTGTCGAGCGGTTCCGGAATCTGTTCCCCGCCATGCCCCGTGAGCACAAGCGCGGCGGAACGGCAGCCTGCGGCAAAAGCGGCTTTGAGATCCGACAGTTTATCGCCGATCATATATGAATGCTGAAAATCAACCTTGTGTTCCCGTCCTGCCTGGAGAAGAAGTCCCGGTTTCGGTTTCCGGCAGTTGCACTCCATCGCATATTCCGGGACCGTCCCTTTGGGATGGTGCGGACAGTAATACCACGCGGCGGGCTTCGGCGCACCTTCCATTGCCAGCAGCTCCTCAATGTGAGTTTCGACGGCTTTCACTTCTTTCCAGGAAAAATATCCCCGGGCTATTCCGGACTGGTTGGAGGTGACAATGATCTGATATCCCGCATCGGCAATTTGCCGGAACGCTTCGGCACAGCCCGGACACAGACGGACTTTCGCCGGATCGGCAAGATAATTCTCGTCTTCGATGATGACTCCGTCGCGATCCAGAAAAAAGGTTTTATTCATGGAGTTTCTCCGTTTCATCCTCCGGGGAAAGTTCTTCTTCCGGAGCCCCTATGACAACAACACATTCCCCTTTCCAGGAACGGCTTGCGTATTTTTCTTCCAGTTCCGCCGCTGTTCCCCGCAGAATTTCCTGATGCACTTTCGTCGCCTCTCTGACAATGACTACCGGCGTTTCCTTTCCGAAATATTCGGGAATTTCCTTCAGAAGTTTGGAGAGACGGTAGGGCGATTCAAAAACCACCGCAGTCATCCTGGATGCCGCGATCTCCGCCAGACGCGCGGAGCGCCGCCCGGACTTGACCGGCAGAAAACCATGAAATGCAAAACGGTCGGAAGGCAGGGCGCTGGCGGCAATCGAAAAGATCAAAGCTGAAGCTCCCGGAATGATCTCCGGTTCGATTCCCGCTTCGACCGCATCCCTGACCAGCAGGAATCCGGGGTCGGCGATGCACGGCATTCCTGCGTCGGAGACCAGGACAATCTTCTCTCCCGCCTTGATCCGGCGGATCAGATCCGGCGTCCTGCCGTGCTCGTTAAAGATATGATAACTCTCTAATCGGCTGGTAATGTTGAACTTGGAACAGAGAATCCTTGTCCTTCTGGTGTCTTCAGCCAGAATGGTATCGGCTTCTCTCATGACGCGGAGCGCACGCAATGTGATGTCTTCCAGATTCCCGATCGGAGTCGCTGCAATGGAGAGCGTTCCGGCAACTTTCACAACGGACGGCTCTGCTTCGCCGGAGAAACGGTTTCGCAGGATCTCGGACACTTATTTGGAATTCCTTTCCGCCCAGTATTCCACTTTCTTCTGCTCCAGCAGAAGCCCCACCTGATCAAGATCAATCGGGGTGTATCCTTTTTCTTCGAGGGACGAACAAAATTCAAGCCATGCCTGATGATCCCATTCGCCGGCGTGTTCCCGGACAAACTCGATTGGCAATTTCGTCTTTGCCAAGCGTTTTAAGTTGAATTCCGCATTCGAGGGCATGGTGACCTCCTTCAATAAAAATAAATTTATCTCTCTGACTCTCCTCACTATTTAAAATACTACCTGAAAAGGAAAAGTCAAGATAACGCTTGCTATTCCTTGCATAAAACTCTTCCGGCTTCTGGCATATTTGAACCGGAAAACCGGAGAGAGTTCCCTGTGTAAACAGGGGGGGCTGGATTCCGCGTCCCGCGGAGAATGCGGAAGATGCGGATTGCGTTATTCCGTTTTGGAGGCAATATCCATTCCGATCCGCCGTTTTGCATCATAAGCGAGATAGGTGGTATTGGTCGGGAAGGCAAAATCGAGTCCTTCCGCGTTGAATCGTTCCAGAATTTCAAAATTCATTTTTGTCATCCAGTCGAGCCATTTCATGTAATCATTCGGATGATACCAGACGATCACCTGGAGATTGAGGGAGCAGTCTTTGAATTCCGTGAAGTCGATTTTCGGAGGGAGTTCAGGAGCCATTCCCTCGTGGTTGTCGAAGATTTCATGAAGGATTTCGATTGCCCGGCGCATTTTTTCCGGCGGGGTGTCATAGGTCAGTCCGAGATTGATGATCTTTTTAATGTTCGGCCGCATGGAGACGTTTTCGACAGGAACTCCGGCGGCGTTTTTGTTCGGGATCGTGATAAGATGGCCTTCCAGAGTCCGGATCGCCGTGCTGCGGAGTCCGACGCGTTCCACGATTCCGGAAAAGGTGTCCAGTTTGATGAAGTCTCCCACACCGAACGGTTTGTCGATGATCAGCATAATGGACCCGAAAAAGTTTGAAATGGTGTCCTGCGCGGCAAATGCCACCGCAAGTCCGACCACTCCGGCACCGGCAAGCAGCGTGGTGATGTTCAGATTCAGAATGTTCTGTCCGATAAACAGAACGGACAGCACGATCACGGTGACCTTTGCAATTCGGCGGATGACTCCGAGGATCAGGACGTCGATGTGATTTCCCGATTGATCCACGATTTTTTCCAATGCGTAATTAAGCAGATCAACGAAACGGTAGATCAGCCATGCCGTCATGGAACACAGGGCCGCTTCCAGAAGGCGTTCCGTGATTTGAAACGTCCGGATCGGCAGAGACGCAAGATACGGAAGTATGCTGAGGTAGAGTCCGGAAATCACAATGGATGCCGAGACCGGAGAGGCAAGGATTCTGCCCGACAGCGCCGCAACGCCTTTTTCATTTCTTTTCCATTTCCGGCGAAGCAGATGTCCTGCAATACCGGCCAGCAGAAAGGTGAGAAGGACCGATCCGCCCGTATAGATAAGCTACGTTCCGAGCTCGCCCTTGAGGATGTCCCTGATTTTCTTTGCGGAGTCGTAAGTGAGGAGTTCCTCTTCGATCTGGCGGCGGGCTTCGCTCCGGGAGGTGATCTGTTCCTGTTTTTGCGGCGTCTGCTTGAGCGCCGCCGCGGCGGGTGTCTGCGCTCCGGCAAGGAGAGCTGCGCCCAGAAGCATCAGAATAAGAATGCGTTTCATCGTGTTTTCCTCTTTTCCAGCCCGAATCGCGAGCCGGGAGTAACATAGCGAGTCAAGTTCGATTTGTCAAGATTTTATGATGGATTCCGCTTGAATAATTCCGCTTGCGACCTTACTTTACCAAGGATAATCATAAACGGAGGAGTTTTTCTTATGGCTGAGAATTTTGTCACGAAAACCAGTTCGCACAATGCGGACGGCTGGCTGATTACCACGGATCACATCGAACTCTTTGTCACGGAAGAAGGTGCGCAGATTGCCCCCGTGACTTTTTCCGTCGGGGGAAAGACAATCATGCCTTATCATCTGACACCTTGGCAGGATGAGGATAAAACCGGTCTTTCCGGGGCTCTGAAAAATCTGCGAGGAGAGATTTTCTGCATGCCGTTCGGCGGAAACGCGGAGATCGTGAACGGAGAGAAGCATCCTTCGCATGGAGAAGTTTCCGGAGAGAAATGGGAGCTGCTTTCCGCTGTCGTCGAGGGGGATGTTTCCACGATTGAATTCGGGATTTCCGTCAGGGTCCGCAAGGCGGATGTCGTCAAAAGAGTGAGGATCAACAGAAAACATCCCGTTCTTTATTTCACCCATACGATTTCGAACAGCAGCGGCGAGATGCCGCTCGGGCATCATCCGATCATCAAAATGCCGGAGAAGGGAGAGAAAATGTATCTTTCGGTCGGAAAATTCGACTTCGGCATGACCTGTCCCGGAATTTTTTCCGATCCGCGCAGGGAGGCGTATCAGATTCTGGACCGGGGCAAGGAATTCACCTCCATTTCTGCAGTACCGGCGCTGCCGAGGGATCTCGACTCCATCGACTATTCCGAATTTCCGTCTCCTTACGGATTTACCGATCTGTTCTCCGTATTCAAGAAACCTTCGGACAAGCCTGCCTGGGTTGCCGCCGTCTATCCGGACCGGGGATACCTCTGGTTCGCCCTGAAGGATGCCGCCGTTCTTCCCTCCACGACGCTCTGGATCTCCAACTCCGGCAGATTCTTCGCTCCCTGGAGCGGCAGGACGTACTGCATCGGCGTGGAGGATACCTGCTCCTTTTTTGCCGAAGGGCTTAAATCTTCCGTTGAACACAATTTCCTGAACGACAAAGGATTTCCGACTGCAATCCGTTTCGATGCGGAGAAACCGACGGAAATCCGTCACATTCAAGGGGTTGCTCCGGTTCCGCCGGACTTCGGAAAAGTCGCGGATGTTGAATTCGGTTCCGGTTCCATTACCTTTGCCGACGAGAACGGCAGACGGGTCTCCGTTCCGGTCGATTATGAGTTTGTCATGAGCAGATGAGGCGGTTTGCAATGAAAGAGTTTCACTATCAGGATTGTTTTATGCGGTACGACGGTTCCCGGCTGACAGTCGGGAATGAAAAAATCGTCCGGGCAATGGATTTTTCCCTCGGACTGCCTCGGACCGTGTCGCTGAAAGATGCCGCCGGACGGGAATACGCTTCTCCGGAAAAGGAACTGCCGGATTTTTCTTTTATCGGTCTGAACGGTCCGGACTTTGCTGGCATCGTGTATGAGACGACCGAAGTGGAGGCTGCGGCGGTGGAACAGGACCGGTTCGATTCCCCGCACCTTCTGGTATCGGTTGTCATGCGCGAGCCGGTGCAGAACCTTGTATTCCGGCGCTTTTTCGCCGTATACCCCGGCCAGCCGGCGATTGCCGTATGGAACTCGCTCCGGACGGCCGTGATGCCGAATGTCTTCTGGAGCCAGCGTTCCTATGAGTTCAACTGGAATCTTGGCCGGATGCCGGAGTCGCGAATGGAAAGCTGTGTGGATGGTCTCCGTCTGGCCGACTCTGTAAAGCCTCGGAAAACCGTCGAGTTCCGTGCGCGCACCGATGTGCATGAAGATCTCGTTTTTGAACATGAAATCGTCTCTTCCAGGCTGCGGGGCAATCTCTTTTATGCGTCCGGAGACGACGGCGCCGGACTGCTCTATCTTCAGGAAGCACCTCCTTCCCAGGAGCGGCGCGACTGGGAATCCCATGATTTCCGACTGGTCGGGACAACGGTGTTCTCCTGCTGCTGGGGAGTGCATCCTTCGGAGATTGTTCCGGACCGCGAGTTTGTCTCCTGCCGCAATGTCGTGGCTCTTTACTCCTCGGAGAAAGACTCCTCTACGGATCTGAAAAAATATCTGCGGACCCGCTTCCGTCTGAGTGAAAAACATTGCTCGGTGACAGTGAATCCCTGGGGATGCGGCAGATTCCCAGCGCTTGTTTCCGAAGAATTCCTGATGGCGGAACTGAAGGCCTCCGGAGAGGTCGGAGCAACTCATTATCAGATCGACGATTCCTGGCAGGAGGGGGGCAGTCTCAGCGAGATGATTAACCGGAACCGTCATATCCGGCCTTCGTTCTGGGCGGTATCGCGGGAGCGGCTGGGCGGGTCCTTCCGGAAACTGGTGGAATGTGCAAAGGAAGCCGGTGTCGAACCCTCTCTCTGGGTGGCTCCGAGTTCCAATGCGG